>CAINEA010000297.1 GCA_903847525.1 uncultured Acetobacteraceae bacterium
AAGCGGCCCTCGCTGAGCAGGTAATAGGTGTAGTACTCCAGGCGGCGGGAGGCGGTGACCTGCGGCTCCAGCACGCGCAGGCTGCCGGCGGCGGCGTTGCGCGGGTTGGCGAAGATTTTCTGGTTTTCCGCCGCCTGGGTCTCGTTCAGGGCCAGGAAATCGGCCTTGGTCATGAACACCTCGCCACGGATCTCGATGAGCGCCGGGGCGTTGCCTTTCAGGACCTGGGGGACCGTGGCGATGGTGCGGACATTGGCGGTGACATCCTCGCCCTCCGCGCCGTCGCCGCGGGTGGCGGCCTGGCGCAGGCGGCCGTTTTCATAGGTCAGGTTGATCGACAGGCCGTCGATCTTGGGTTCGCCGACCATCGGAATGGGCGCGTCGGCGGCCAGGCCGAGAAAGCGGCGGACGCGGGCGAAGAACTCCTCGAACTCGGCGATGTCGAAGGCATTGTCGAGCGAGAGCATCGGCATACGGTGGCGGAGCTTGGCGAAGCCGCTCTCGGGGGCGGCGCCGACGCGCAGCGTTGGGCTGTCCGGGCGGATCAGGTCGGGGAAGCGGGTCTCGATGGCCCCGTTGCGCCGGCGCAGCGCGTCGTATTCGGCGTCGGTGATCTCCGGCGCGTCCTGCTCGTGATAGGCGCGGTCGTGCCGGGCGATTTCGGCGGCCAGCGCGGCCAGTTCGGCCTCGGCTTCGGGACGTGTGAGTTCATCGACCGGTTTGTTCATAGCAGGCGGGCCCCCAGCAGATCGTCGGCGGCGGCGCGGGCGGCTTCCGTGATGGTTTCTCCGGCCAGCATGCGGGCGATCTCCTCGCGCCGGTCCGGCGTGGTCAGCACGTCCACCAGCGTGGCGGTGCGGCCCTTGGCTTCCTGCTTGGCGACGCGCAGATGAGCCACGCCGCGCGCGGCGACCTGGGGGGAATGGGTGACGACCAGCACCTGCACCCGCTCGGCCACACGGGCGATGCGCTCCCCGACGGCGGCGGCGGTGGCGCCGCCGATGCCGCTATCCACCTCGTCGAATACCAGCGTCGGCACGGCGGAGCCCTGCGACAATACCACTTTCAGCGCCAGCATCAGCCGTGACAGTTCGCCGCCGGAGGCGATCTTGGCCAGCGGGCCCGGCTCCTGGCCGGGATTGGTGGCGATCAGGAAGCGCACCGCATCGGCGCCGCCTTCGTTCCAGTCGGTCTCGGCCAGCGGCGCGACCTCGGCGAAGAAGCGGGCCTTTTCGAGCCGCAGCGGCGGTAATTCCTTCGTCACGGCACGTTCGAGTTTGCTCGATGCGGCGCGGCGGGCTTCCGACAGGGTTTTGGCGGCCGTCCCGTAGGCCGTGCGCGCAGTGGTGGCAGCGGCTTCCAGCGTGGCGATCTCGGCGGTGCCGGTATCCAGGGCCGCGAGGCGGGTGGCCAGCGTATCCAGCAGGCCGGGCAGTTCCAGGACGGAGATGTTGTGCTTGCGGGCGTGGGCGCGCAATGCGAACAGCCGCTCCTCCGCCTGTTCCAGCAGGCGGGGATCGGCATCCGCTTCGGCGGCCAGGCGGGAGAGCAGGGTTTCGGCCTCTGACAGCGCTTCCTCGGCGCGTTCCAGCGCGGCCATCGCGGGACCGGCGGGGTTTTCGAAACCGGCCGGGTCGTTCGGGCCGATCAGCTTGCCCAGCGCGCGGGCGGCGGCACGCAGCGCGGAGGCCGGTCCGGAGCCGCGGCGGTCCCGCGGGGTCAGTTCGGACAGTGCCGAGGCAATGGCTTCGGCGCGGCGCTCGCCCTGCTGCAGGCGCTGGCGTTCGATCGCCAGGGCCTCTTCCTCGCCGGGCTGCGGGGAGAGCTTCGCCAATTCGTCTACCGCGTGGCGCAGCCATTCCTCGTCACGTTGGGCCGCGGCGATCGCCTCGCGGGCGGTTTTCAACGCCAGCGCGGCGCGGCGCCAGTCGCGCCAGGCGGTGGCGACGGCCTCTCGCAGTTTCGGCGCCACACCGAAGGCATCCAGCAGAGCGGCATGGCCAACCGGATCGGCCAGGCCCATCTGCTCATGCTGGCCCTGCACTTCCACCAGCAGCGCGCCGACGCGGCGGAGCAGGGCGACGCCGACCGGCTGGTCGTTCAGAAAGGCGCGGGACCGGCCGTCCTTGGCCAGCACCCGGCGCAGCACGATCTCGTCCTCGGCTTCCAGCCCCTGCTCGGCGAGCAGGGCG
>CAINEA010000298.1 GCA_903847525.1 uncultured Acetobacteraceae bacterium
CAGCGATCAGGGTGGCGGCATCGCCCTTGAGCATCCCCGACAGCGCCAGAGTCTGCTGGCGGTCCGAGCGTATCACCGGCGGCAGCGGCGGTACGTCGACACGCGAGGGATATTGCGAGCGGACGGGATCGAGTTGCATGGAAATATTGCCGGCCAGCGAGCGGCCATAGAGATAGTACATGCCCAGCGCGATGCTGTCGCTCAACTGGTATGAGCCGCCGATATTGACCTGGTTCCTGGGCGTGAACTGCCCATGCGACCGCTCCAGCTGGTAGGAATCGCTGCTGTATTCGGCCAGCAGGGTCAGGCCGGTGAGCGGCGTGCGCCACGCGACGCCACCGAATGCGCCGGCCTTGTCGCCGGCAAAATAATCCGAAAGGTTGAATTGGCCGCCGTTCTGGTTCAGTTGCGACGGCCGGGTGTTGAACCTGCTGGAAATCAGGGTAAGGGGATTGCGAAAGCCGTCTGCCGACGCCAGCCGTCCCCATCCCAGGCCGAAGGTTGCGTCGAACGGGCCCAGCTGCTTGGACGCCACCAGATATTCGCCGGTGTAGACGCCGGTCCCGACCAGATCGTTGATGCCCACCGCGATCGCGGGCAGGTAATCGCTTTCCTGCATCACGCGCAGCTTCACTTCAAAACTGCGGTCGTAATAGACCGGATTGGGATCGAAATGACCCAGGCCCGAGTACCGGAACGAGGTTTCCAGCCAGGGCAGGAACTGGAAGTTCAGCGAATAGCGTTGCGTGTCGCGGAAATAGCTGCCGCCGGCCGAAAGTTCGCCGTCGGGCGCCATGCGGGCGCTGGGCATTTCGATCAGCCCCACGCCGCCATAGGTGTTGCGCGGCAAAGGGCCGTCATCGGCCCACGCGGCGGTGGTGAAGAGGGCGGTGGAACAGGCGAAAAGAAACTTCAGGCTCGGTCGCAGTGCGCGGCCCACCGTGATGGCGGACGGACCCCTCTTCGATCGCACCGAAATGCTGCCCCTGGACTGCTTTCGCACCTCCTTGCCTTTGGCGTAAGGGATTGACAAGTGAAATCTTTTACTTCGCCAAGCCGGTTTTGGTATGTTAGAGACCCGGGCCTGAGAACCAGGGCCAAGCGAGCGGGAAAAGGGCCACGAATGTCGAAAATTTGCAGGGCTGTCCTGGCCTCCTGGCGGGGGCGCCGGTCTGCGGTATTTGTCCTTGGCATGGTTTGCGCGGCAGGCCTGGCCCTGATGATGGCCGGCGCCGGTCAGGCGCAACAGCTTCCGAACCTCGACGATCTTTCACAGATGCGCGGCCAGCAGAATGGCGGTGGCCAAATCGGAACCGGTCTCAGCACGGTGCCGCAGCAGACGCTGATCCAGCCCGTCGCGCCGGCGGTGGGCGGCGCGGAACTTCCCGTTTCGCGTCTGGAAGACATTCTGTCAGCGCGCGCGGGCGCGCCGCTGCGCCAGTTCGGCTATACCGAACTCGGTGTCGGCCGTGCCGTGATCGTGCCGCAGACCGGCGCGGTCGCGGATGATTACATCCTCGGCTCCGGCGACGAGATTGTTGCCACATTGCGCGGCCAGGAAAACACCGACCTTCGCACCACCGTTGATCGCAACGGCCAGGTATTGCTGCCGCGCATCACGCCCATTCCCGCGGCGGGGCGCACCCTTGGCGCTTTCCGACAGGACGTGGACGCCGCCGTGCGCCGCGCCTATGTCGCCACCAGCGCCACGGTATCGGTGGGACGGGTGCGCCAGATCAGCGTGCTGGTCTCCGGTGAGGTCAACAGTCCCGGCCAACGGCTGGTGACCGGCCTCTCCTCTGTCCTCGATGCGCTGCAGCTTTCGGGCGGCATCAAGAAGACGGGTTCGCTGCGCGATGTCCGCATCCAGCGTCACGGCAGCCAGTTCACGATCGACCTGTACCGCGTCCTGACCAGCAGCGGCAGCGGCGACTCCAATCTCCGCCTGGCGGATGGAGACCGGATCATCGTGTCACCGCTGGGGCGCACGGTGGCCGTGGCCGGCCTTGTGCGCCGTCCAGGCATCTTCGAATTGCCGGCACGCCAGTCTTCCATCCCGGTGGCGGCGCTTCTGAACCTGGCCGGCGGCCAGGAAGTGCGGGGGCAGTTCCGCTTCTCGGTCCTGCGCATCCTGCCCGATGGCCGCTTCACCATG
>CAINEA010000299.1 GCA_903847525.1 uncultured Acetobacteraceae bacterium
TGCCGCCGGCGGCAACGATGTGCGCGGCGATCTGGGGGATCAGCGCCACTTCGCTGTTCATCTGCGCGACGATGGTGCGGTTGCAGGCGTGCAGGTCCTGCTGGACCAGGCCAACCAGCGTGGTGAGCGCATCCTCGCCATCGACAGGCTGTGTAACGACGCCGGGCAGGCTGCGCCCGGGGCTGCCGGGCGCGGCTGGAGATGGGGTTGACTGCAACAGGCTGGCGGCGACGCCCAAATCGATCTCCCGGCTGGATAATGCGGCTACGATCCCAGCAGTATAGAACAAATAGGTTGAAGAACATATCGGCGCGTCGGAAATAGGGTCAAGGCAGGCAGCCGAGGTATCGGGGATTTGGCGGCAAATGCGCCAAACCGGCGGATTTGCGCCTCGGTCGGGGTCTCACCAACAGGCTGACGGGCGCTTTGAGGGAAAAAAATGCGGGTTCTGCTGCGGTCCAACGATCCGGTTCGGCTGAGTTTTCTGACCGTTCTGCTGGCCGATGCGGGCATTGGGTCCGTGCTGCTGGATACCCATGCAAGCCTGGTGGAAGGCAGCATCGGGGCGATTCAGCGCCGGCTGGCGGTGGCGACCGACGATGAGGCGCGGGCGCGGCGCGTGCTGGCGGATGCCGGCGAGATCTGAACTGTGCCATGGCAACGTGCATGACAGAGCCCTCCGACGTGCAGACGACCAACGGGTTCCTGCTGGGAGGGCGAGTGCGCTATGCGCAGCCGCGCAACGGGTTTCGCAGCGGCATCGAGCCTGTGCTGCTGGCTGCCTGCATTCCGGCCAGCAGCAGCCAGCGCGTGCTGGAGGCCGGGACCGGGGCCGGGGCGGCGCTGCTTTGCCTGACGTCGAGAGTGGCGGGGCTGTCCGGCGTGGGGGTAGAGCGCGATCCGGCGATGGCGGCGCTGGCACGCGACAACGTGGCGGCAAACGGCTTCGAAAGGTTGGAGATCGTGACCGGGGATATTGCGCGCGCGGCGGAAAATGGCCTGGCCGGGAGCTTCGATCATGCGTTCGCCAATCCGCCATATCACCCCGCCGGCGGAACGCCTTCCGGTATCTCTGCCCGGGAAACGGCGAAGCGGGCGCATGCAGGATTGTTCGGGGTCTGGGCAACCAGCCTTGGGACCCTGTTGCGGCCGCGCGGAACGTTGACGCTGATCTTGCCGGCGAGCGCCCTGCCCGCCTGTCTCCTGGCGCTGGACGCGGCGAATTGCCCCGCGGCGACGCTGCTGCCGCTGTGGCCCAAGGCGGATCGGCAGGCGAAACTGGTTCTGCTGCGCGGCATCAGACAGGGGCGCGGGGCGCTGAAGCTGCTTCCCGGCCTGGTGCTGCACACGGCGGAGGGTGGCTTCACGCCAGAGGCGGAAGCCATATTACGGGACGGAGCCGGGCTGCCGTTTTAGAGAAAGCGGCATAGCCGGGTATTCGGCCGCAGGGAAGTCCGTTTCGGTTCAGGTGATTTCCGCGTTGGGATGGCGCAAGTGCCAAAGCCGCTCATGCGCGGCGACCAGGCTTTCCATGTTCCGCCGACGTGTTCCGTCCGGCGCCAGGGTACGACGGGTCAGCATCATTTCGAGCACGCCGAGCAATTGCTCCGCCACCTCGAAATCGGACTGATCGCAGGCATGGTGGAAGGCGATCAGGATTTTATCGGACAGCCGGCGCGTGTAA
>CAINEA010000300.1 GCA_903847525.1 uncultured Acetobacteraceae bacterium
GCCCCATCGAAACCGCGTGCATCCAAGAACTCGGCGTCGAGGATGCCTGTGTCCTGTCGGTTCCCATCAGGCTGGGCGTGGATCAGATCCATGTTATTCTTCAGGCCGCGCAGATGCCGGAACAGGAACGCCTCCAATCCGTGATTACCCGTCTGATCCCTTGGACCCAGCAAGTTCAAGTTCACTGCCGCCCCCAATTGCCTAGAAATGCGATGGGAAAGGTCCAGCGGTCGTTGATCAAAGCAGATATTGCAGCCGCACAGAGGGCGGATGTCTGACCATATCCTTTCAGCGGGCACACCCGCGCTGCTGTGCGTTTGGCCGCACGACAAGTATTGGACCGACATATCGTCTGATACGATGGACACCGTTTTGCCGGCGGTCCTCGCCACGCTCGGGGTGGATGGGGTGAAGCGGAACACACGTGTTCAGGATATGCGGGAGGCTGGGATCATGGCCCACCCGGTTATTTGGATCGGCCAGCAAATGTGTCCGACCATCGACGGCAACCCTTGCCAAATCCCTCCCTATCCTGTGAGGTTCAACCGCCTGTGGAAGGCGCTGGGCGATCCACATCGTGCCGCGGCCGATCACCGGCGGAATTGCAGGATACGTGCATGAGAACGTTGAAAGGCTTTGGCGTCAGCGTCCCGTCCTGGGCGCGGCGCCTATTCTCAGCCGATCTGCTGGTCGCGACGCTGGCGCTGGCATTACTGTTTGCTGCCCTTTACGGGGCGTATCGGGCCGTGATCGAGCGTGCCGAAAACGAGGCCGTGCTTGCCGCGGCCCAGGTCGCCGACCGCGACGCGCGCATGTTCGTTGAATATTGGGCCATCGTCCAAGAACAGATCACGTTCCTGCAGGGCATGGCAAAGCCTGTCACGCTGGCCCAGCGGTCGGGCGACCAGGCCGCGATGGACCGCGCGCTCGGCGAATTGCGGTTGACGCTGCGCGCCTCGATGGCCGGCTTCGTGCAGGTGGCGGGAACCGATCCGCCGGGCTTCGCGACGTGGTCCACCATCGAAGCGGGCGGCGTGATCGTTCCGCCGATCGATCTGCGCGACCGGGAACACATCCAGGCAATCGTGAAGCAGGGTATGAATAGCTTCGTCGGCCAGCCTGTGATCGGGCGGGTTTCCGGCCAGCAGACCATCCAGTTCTCCGCCGCCCAAAGATCCGACGACGGAACCCTGCTCGGGGTGAACGTGGTTTCTTTCCAGCTCGAACAGGCGGAGCTATTGGAAAAGCGGATTACGGGCAACAGCCGGGATCTGATCGTCCTTGTTCGCAGCGACGACACCGTTCTCGCAAGCAGCGTCGGCCAGGGTGTCGGCCTGAGGTTTCCCCGCCTGTTGAAAAACCAGAGGGGAAAAGACGATGGAAACATAAACTTTGCTCGCCGCCCAAGCCGTATTGACGGAATACGGCGGATTTTCGTCTCCCTTGACGTGCCAAACAGCGCCCTAATCGTCGCGGTCGGAATCGATGAGGCGACCGCCCTGAGCTCGGTGATAAAATTTGAGAAGAAACTGCGCATCGGGCTCTATCTGTTCGGTCTCGTGGCCACACTGTTGGCCTGCACCACGGTCATTGCCGTTGGCCAGGCCCGCGATGCCGAGGCCAAGGCATCGCGGGAAACCCTGTTGCATGAAATTGCCGGCCGTTCGCGCGACATCATCGGCGTTTTGGACCATGATCTTCGCTATGTCTTCGTCAACAACTCCATCCAGCACCTGCTCGGGGTTGACCCTTCCGAGGTAGTCGGCAAGCCAGCTGGCAGTTTTGCCCTTCCGGAATACCGGGAGACACTTCTCGCCAAGCTCCGGTCGCCTGAACGAAACGATGAATCGTGCCGCATGATCGAACCTTCTCAGCGCAAAGACGGACAAACAGTTTTGCTCGAATATGACGTATGCCATGTCCAGATCCCGGGTGGGGACGCGGCCGCCCGCGATGGCTGGTTTTTCATCGCCCGCGACGTAACCGCCCGCGAAGCCGCGGCAGCAGAGCTGAAGCTGGCGCATGACAACCTCCGCGCACTGGCGGATACCGGTCCCGGAGTGCTGTATTCTATGACGGTGCTCGGCGACGGTCCGGGTAAGATCCTCTATGCGTCGAAGAATTCGGGAACGCTGCTGGGCTACGATGACGTTACATGGCGCGAGCGAGGGTTTGATCGTTCCGTCCTGCATCCAGACGACATCGAGCCGAACAAGGAGTTCCGACGAGTTCTGCAACGTGATGGGCATGCCTTAAATGAGCACCGCATTCGTCACAAGGACGGGCACTATGTTTGGGTCCGCGACAGCGCGACCGCCAAACAGCAGGCGGACGGCAGCTACCTGTTATACGGTTTCGCCCAGGACATTACCAAAGAGAAGGAGCAGGCGGCGCAACTGGACCTGGCTCAGCGAATGCTCAGTCTCGGTGACCTCGCTTCGGGCCTTGGGCACGAACTCGGGCAGCCTTTGTCAGTGATCAGTATGGCGGCGGAAAATGCCAAACTTGCGCTGGAGCACGACCCCAACAGCGCCAAGACGGTAATGGGGAAATTGGACCAGATCCTCCGCATGACCCAGCGCGCCGGCCAGATCATCGAAAACATGCGTTCCGTTGGCAGGACGGCAAACGCGGAAACCTCCAAGTCCACGCTCTCGAACCTCGTAGCAGACGTTCTGAATATTATGCAGGATCGGCTGCAAACGGAAGAAATTCACGTGCGCTTGGAGTCGGTCACGACATTGCCGGCGGTTCTGGTGCCGCCCGTGCTGTTCCAGCAGGTGCTCACCAACCTGCTGGCCAATGCCTGCGATGCCTATCAGGATGCACCTGCGCTTCCAGCGGGCGAAAAGATAATCCGGATCGAGGGACGGGCCGAGAAAGGCCTTGTGAAGTTGCGGATCAAGGACCACGCCGGGGGGGTTCCCCTGGATGTCATCGATAAGTTGTTCGATCCGTTCTTTACGACGAAAAGGTCGGAACAGGGCACCGGCCTGGGCCTCTCAATCTGTTATGGCATTATCCGTCAGGCGGGAGGAACGCTATCGGTCTACAACGAGGATGGCGGTGCCGTGTTCGAAATCCAGTTGCCAGTTAACGCAAACGCGGATTTACTTCCGGATGTGGAAGGTTCCTCCATGAAACCAGAGGAACGCGATGACGCGTCAGCGACGGTCGACCAAGGAGTTTGAGAAGGAGGCAGTTCGCCTGGCAGCTTTTCCGTACGAATGGCCGGACGCAAAGGACAATAGCTGACTTAACCCGGATTTCCCGGATGAAGTCGGATTTGCTTGTACTTTCTGGTCGAATCTATCATGAATATCAGCGTGTTATCCTCGAACTGGACACGCAATCATGGAACACCCAGCGGCTCAAGCATCCCTGGTTGGTCACCCAGGGCTGTTCGACGCTGATCAGATTTCTTTGTATGCCAGGATGTGATCCAGGTTGAGCGCCCCGTGCCAGAGTGCGCTCGCGACATTGGTGACGCGGTTTTTTCGCGAGATGTTGAGGGCGAAACTGCGTGCCCTTGCCATGACGCCGGGGTTGTCGCGGATGCGGCATTTATCCTCGTCGCAGGAGAC
>CAINEA010000301.1 GCA_903847525.1 uncultured Acetobacteraceae bacterium
ACCTGCGCACCATGCGCGGCTACGTGCAGCGCGCCGGCCTCGTTGCCGAAAGCCCGGCCGGGATGCTCGATCTCTGATGGCATTTCGCACGCCCTGGGAAAGTGACCCGGCACCGGTCGAAGCTGGTGAGGCGGCCGGGCCGTCGCCTGAAATCCTTTCGCCGCCAAAGCGGCGCGGCCGGCGGCCGGCGCCTGCGGTCGCGTCGACGAAGCCTGACGGGACGGCGGACTGGCTGTACCACCATCTGACGATCAGCGGTCCGGCCGCTTCGATGTCGGCTTTTACCAAAACCGCCCGCGGATCGGGTGTCATCCCGTGGCAGCTCGATCTCGACCGCGTCGAGGAAGATATTTTCAACCTGGCGGTCGCGCAGCCACGGGAGCGGCGGACCTTGACGGTCGAAGGCTGCCGCATTCTCGCGCGCCAGTTCCGCCAACGCGTCGCGGCGCGCCAGGTGCGGGCGGCGGCGCTGGTGGGAAACAGCCGGGCTTGCCCGTTCGATTTGCAGGTGCTGCTGCCGGTGCCGCAAGCCGTGCTGCAGCTTGGGCCGGCCGATCCGGTTTCCCTGGCTTGGCTGTCAGCAAACTGGGGGGTGACCGACGGGTTGCGACAGGTCGTCGAGCGGGAGAAGCCGACGATCGGGCGGCGACTGCCTTCCGGGCACGCGGTCATCGGGTACGGGTTCTTCACGGCCGGTGAAACACCGCACGCCGCGATTGCCGAGATCGGGTCTCGCTGGCTGGCGCTGCGTTTCGTGCTGCTGCTGCCGCGGCCGCCAAGCTGACGATCGCAAAATATGGACGGCAGCGTCGCGGATCAGAGAACAGGGTCGGCTGGGGCGGGGGAGGGGCCCACTCCGCTGCTTGCACTGGATGGTTATTCCGGGCCACTGGAGCGTCTGCTGACATTGGCACGGTCGCACCAGATCGACCTTGTTTGCCTCTCCTTGCCGGACCTCGTCGACCAGCTCACAGGCGCCTTGAAAAGCGCGCCGCCTGGGACCTCCCTGGGGCAGAAGGGCGACTGGGTGGTGATGGCGTCCTGGCTGCTGCAGCTCCGATCCCTCCTGCTGCTCCCCGCCCACACACCGGCGCAACAGGCGGCTCAAGACGAGGCGGAGCAACTGCGAGACCGTCTGGCCGGGCTGCAGGAAATGCAGGCGCTGGCCGGCTGGCTGGATCGGCGGCCACAGCTGGGGCTGGACGTGTTCGTCCGGGGCCAACCTGAGAGGTTCGGGACATTTGCGACGGCTGAGCATGAAATCGACTTGATCGAATTCCTCTGGGCGAGCCTGGCGCTGTTCGACGATGACCTCGCCGAGGCGGACCCGACCGCTGCGTATCTTCCGCGATGGCTGGATCTGTATTCCATCCCGGAGGCCCGCGCGCGGATTTTGCGTCTGCTGGTGGACGCCGCGCATGGCTGCCGGCTCGATGAACTCTTGCCGCAAGAGCCCGATGCGGCCGAGGCAGATACGCGGTCAGTGTTGGTTCGGCGTTCGGCCTGGACCAGCACGTTTATGGCCAGTCTCGAACTGGCCAGGCAGGGCGACATCGTTCTCGCCCAAGAAGCATTCTTAAGGCCCATCCATGTCAACGCGGCCTCTGTCGCAGCTTCTACCTGAGCAGGGCATAGTTGCAGGTGTTGGACCGGGTGCAGCTGCAGACCTCTGATTGTCAGTGGTTGGACGGCCAGGCCAGGTCAGGCCGTGGACAGACAATCCCTTCACGACTCCGCCTCCATCGCGGTCATATAAGGTCCATGAATGTCATGCCGATAAGCTCAGCCTCGGATGCGCTTTGGAACCGGTACGGTCAGTTGTCGGCCGGTCCAAGATTGCTCCTGCGCCTCAAGAGCCTGATATTTCAGCCCACGACAAAGACCCAATTCTTCGATTGCCTCCGGGCCAGCGGGCAGAGAACGCCACATGGCAAGGCCTGGTCGAGCATGGCCGTTAGCCCCATGATCGAGGAACTGCTTGGCTTGGGGCTTCTGGCCGAGGATCTCACGTGTCAACCGGCGCTGCTGCATCCGGTGGCCGCCGACGCGGTATCGTCCGATCAGGCTGCCGCCCTGGCCGACGCGATCCGGCGGTCGTTTCCGGTGCGGCGCCAAAATCCGTATTCCTACTCGTTTTCCAACGAACCCGATCGAGAGGCCACGCATCGCCTGATCCGGCTGACGATCTACCTGAACGACGCAGCCGCGTTCGTCGAGAACCGTGACCTGTGCGACAAGGCCTTCGCGCCGCACCGCACGGTTGATTTCCTCGCACATATTTTCGCCGATGTGCCGCTGGCTACGGATTGGATCGCCAGCCGTCATCCGGTCATCCAGGCGGCGCTGCTCGAAGCCAGGTTTTTCGCCTTGCTGACCGTCGGGACCGGCGATGACGAACTGCCAACCTGGATCGCCCGGGGCCGGTCGCAACTTGGCCAGGAAGGCTTCGCCGCGGTTGGGCCAATTTTGTCGCGATACGATCTGCTGGCCGGCCGGATGGATAACCTCCGGGATGGATTGGCGTCGATCGAGGACAATTCCGGTGACACGCGGCTTACGCTGGAGGGTGCGATCGCGTTCCTTCAAGGGCGGAATGAACTGGCGCTTCCACTTTTTCGCGACGCCCTGAAGCTCCGGCGCAAGCGCCTCGGCAAGCGCAAGCTGTTTCTGCCGGATGAGTGCGGCCTGTTCTTCCTGATGGCGCTGCTGCGGGCGAACGACGCCGGGCTGCACGCCGAGATCCAGACCGGGCTCGACGCCGCGAGATCCGTATCCGAGGCGGCCGAGCGGGACGGCGGATTGCTGGCGGTGCAGGCGATGCTCTGGCTGGTCCAGGGTGCCGAAACCAAGGCGCGCAATCTGTTGGCCGGGCTGCGCAGGTTTATGCCGGACGCGCCGCTTGCCGCTGCCTGCGTGGCGCTGGCGGAATTCGCCCTGGACGCCGGGCTTTCGCGGGGCAACCGGGAGGACCTGGCCGCTCGGTTCGAGCGGTTCCGCGATTCACTGCCGCTGGTCGCGCGCATCCATGCCGAAATCCTGGCCGAGGTGGCGGCACATCCCGGCCCGTACAAGGCGTGGCTGGCCGGGGAACATACCGTCGCCTTCACCAGCATCATCCAGGCAAGGGAGCCCTGGGAACGCGCGCTGGAAAGTCTGGACGCCTTTCTTGGTGGCGGCGACTCCCGCGCCGATACCGCCAAAGCACCGCGTGCGGCCAAACGCCTCGTCTGGTTCCTTGACCCGGAAACGCAGGAGGTCAACGTCGCCGAACAGTCGGCAAAGGGAAAGGACGGCTGGACCGATGGCCGCCCGGTCGCGTTGAAGCGCCTGCGGGATCTGGATCCCCGGCTCGACTACCTCACGGCGCAGGATCGCGCGGCGTGCCGCGCGATCCGCAAGGAAACCTCCGGCTGGTATGGCGAGGAAAGCTATTTCTTCGACGGTCCCCGCGCGATCGCCGCCCTGGTTGGCCATCCTGCTGTGTACGACGCCCGCCGGCGTTTCCAGCCGCTGGAGCTGGTATCTTATCCGGTCGAATTGCTGATCACCGAGCAACGCGGCGGCTATCGCATTGCGCTGTCCCACAGTGCCGATACGCCGGCCCTATTCCTGGAGGCGGAGACGCCGGCGCGCTATCGCGTGATCGAGTTTCCGCAAAAGCTTCTGGCGGTGCAGGAAATCCTGGGCACGAGCGGCCTGACCGTACCAGCCGGTGCACGCGACCAGGTGGTCGCGATGGTTCGGCGCGGCAACGCGACGCTGCCGATCCGCGCCGAGATCGCCGAGGTCGCGGGATCCGGCGTTGATGGCCACTCCGCCCCGGTCGTCCAGTTGGTGCCGTATGAGGCCGGGCTGAAGCTGGCCGTGATGGTGCGGCCGTTCGGCGCCGAGGGTCCCGCCTATGTCGCCGGCCTCGGCGGGCGATCCGTGTTGGCTTCCATCGGCGGCCACCAGGTTCGCGCCAACCGGGACCTCCCGCGCGAACAGGCGGAGCACGCCGCGCTGGTCGCGGCCTGTCCGACGCTGCGCGACCGCGGCGGTGCCGACCTGCATGAACTGGTCGTCGAGGACCTCGACGGTTGTCTCGAACTGCTGCTGGAATTGCGCTCCTACGAAGGCCCGCATTCGGTCGAGTGGCCGGAAGGCCGGACGATGCGGGTTAGCCCGGTCGCGCCCGGAAACCTGAAGCTGCGGGTCGCCCAGGACCGCGACTGGTTCAACGTCGATGGCACGGTGGAACTGGACGAGGACCAGGTGCTGGAGATGCGCTTCCTGCTTGAACGCCTCGACCGTATCCAGGGGCGGTTCGTGCCGTTGGGGGACGGGCGCTTCGTGGCGCTGACCCGCCAACTTCAGGCGCAGTTGCAGCGGCTCGCCAATGTGTCGGAACCGCACAAATCCGGCCGGCGGGTGCATGCGCTGGGTGCTCCGGCACTCGACGCGGTGCTGGAGGAGGCCAGCGAGGTCAAGGCGGACGCCGCCTGGAAACGACATGTTGCGCGCATCCGCGCGGCGGAGGGCTGGACGCCGGTGCTGCCGCCTACCCTGCAAGCGGAACTGCGGGACTACCAGGTGGACGGGTTTGTCTGGCTGTCACGTCTGGCCCGCTGGGGAGCCGGTGCGTGCCTGGCCGACGACATGGGCCTGGGCAAGACGGTCCAGGCGATCGCGGTGATGCTGGATCGGGCGGAGCAGGGGCCCTGCCTTGTCGTGGCGCCGACATCGGTGTGTCCAAACTGGCAGGCCGAGATCGCCCGGTTCGCGCCGACGCTGAAGACCCGCCGGCTGCCGGTCGTCGGCGACCGCGCCGGAATGATCGGCGAACTCGGCGCCCGCGACGTGCTGGTCTGCAGCTACGGGCTGCTGCATCAGGCCGCCGAGCTGCTGGGGGAGCGGGATTGGCAGATGGTGGTGCTGGACGAGGCGCAGGCCATCAAGAACGCCGAAACCAAGCGGGCGCAGGCGGTCCAGGCGTTGCGGGCCGGCTTTCGGCTCGCCCTGACCGGCACGCCGGTCGAGAATTACCTCGGTGAGCTTTGGAGCCTGTTCAACTTCGTCAATCCTGGCGTGCTCGGCTCGCGCGAGGGCTTCCAGAAGCGTTTCGCCCGGCCGATCGAGCGCGATAAGGACCCGCACGCGCGTCAGGCCTTGCGCGCGCTGATTCGGCCGTTTCTGCTGCGCCGGACCAAGGCGGCGGTGCTGAGCGAGTTGCCGCCGCGCACCGAGCAGACGCTGACGGTCGAAATGACCGAGGCGGAGCGGGCGTTCTACGAGGCGCTGCGGCAAATGTCGCTGGAGCGGATCGCCGCGCTGGATGCCCCTGAAGGCCGCCGGAAGATCCAGATCCTGGCCGAGATCACCCGGCTGCGGCGGGCCTGCTGCAACCCCGCGCTGATCGACGCCGCCGCCGCGGTGCCGAGCGGCAAGCTGGCGACATTCCTGGAATTGGTGGAAGAGTTGATCCGCAACCGGCATAGGGCGCTGGTGTTCAGCCAGTTTGTCGGACATCTGGAACTGGTTCGCGCCGCACTGGACGCGCGCGGCATCCGCTACGAATACCTCGACGGCAGCACGCCGTCGGCGGAGCGCGAGCGCCGGGTGGCGGCGTTTCAGGCGGGCGAAGCGGACCTGTTCCTGATCAGCCTGCGCGCCGGCGGCACGGGCCTAAATCTCACGGCGGCCGACTACGTGGTGCATCTCGATCCCTGGTGGAACCCGGCCGTCGAGGATCAGGCATCTGACCGGGCGCATAGGATCGGCCAGGAGCGGCCGGTGACGATCTACCGCCTGATCATGCAGGACAGCATCGAGGAGCGCATCCTTCAGTTGCATCGCGACAAGCGCGACCTGGCGTCGGAATTGCTGGAAGGCACGGAGACAACGGCAAGGCTAAGCGAGGAGGCCTTGCTGGATCTGATCCGAGTGTGAACTGAAGCTGTCTGAAGGGTTCTGTCGTAAATTTCCCGGATGGCCGAGATCGGTTCGAGATTCTCGGATTACTTTATGCCGTAGTAGTCTCGTTCGCAAAGATCTTAAAGCTGACCAGATTGGCGGGGCCCAAAATACCGCTGTCTGCAGCATCGGCCGCATCACGTCGCCGCGCAATCAAAATTCGACTGTGGATAAGCGCCAGCGCGGATCCCGGTATAGCCTAGGCGATCAACTACTTGCCGTACTGATCGGCGTCGTTACCCCACGCCGAGTAACACACTAGGACGTAGCCATCAGGGTGACGTTCAGTTCGCGCAGGGCATCGACGAATCCGGCCAGCAGTGTCAGTTCGACGATCGGCGTTGCGACCAATCTGCCCTGCAGGGCGCGGTCATATACGCAGATGCAGGTGCGTCCTGTCAGGCGGGAAATGTAGATCAAACCTTGGGCGTTGGTTTGGTCATAGATCGCCTGGCTCAGCTTGCGCCCCTGACCCTGCGCTTTGCCGCGAGCCGCTTCGGTCGAGACGCCGAGGCGCACCAGGCCAGTGGTTCGAAGGTCGACCAGCATCAGCGGGGTGCCGGCGTTCACTTCGGTCGCGCCCCAGAGCGCGGCTTCGACGTCAAGAAGTACGCGCCGCACTCTGCCCTGAAACCGGTCGCGAACGAGTGTTTCGGCGACCCCTGTTATTAGATCCTGTCCGAGGTATATGACCTTGAAGGTTTTCGTGGGGCTGGCGAAGCGCGTGACCCCGAAGCCGGCGCCGAGCGGGGTGGCCGCGTGCGCCATGGGTGTGACGCGTACATAGGCCTTGGGCGTGATCGCGACGGCGAGGTCGGCCAGGATGGCCTGGTCGAGGATCACGCGTCGTCAAAGTTCGAGCGGGCCATCTCAACGACCTTGTCTGTTGCACCGGCCTTAAGGCGCGCCAGCGGCGTGACGCCGGCGAGCCCTGGATTGGGCTCGCGTAGCCATAGCCATGCCGCGCGTAGGTCGCCGATGGCCTCGACAATCGCGGCAAGGCCAGTCACAGGACGCCCGTCGACGAATTGCTCCGTCGGGAAGGCGTGTTTGCGCACGCCGACGAGAAGTCCGATGACCACGCCCTGCTTTTGCCAAGTGTGCAAGGTCGAGCGAGCCACGCCAAAGTCTCGCTCCAGTTCCGTCGGCCCGGCCAGCGGACCGGCCCAGTCCTCGACCTTGGTTGGCGTTGCGTATTCGGCGATCCGCGCCCTGCCCTCCTCCGCCGACAGAACCTTGCCTAGACCCGCGCCTTGGCTGGCTTCAGCGGCGGCTTTCGCGACTAGCTTCAACGGCTTCGGCGCTGCTTCGGGCTCGGCGGCGATTTGGACGATGATCTCTTTAAACCGTGCCATGCGGGCGAGCAGGCGCGTGCGGGCCGCAGGTGATAACCTTGCCGCCGTGGTGCTGAACTCCGCGACCAGTTTTCCGACCGCGGCGAGCTCGCCGCGGCTGGACTTCGGATTGCGCTGAGCGAACATACTGATCAACTCCGCGGCGGCGGGGCTGGCCATCTTGCGAGCGGACTGAGCTGTCGGGCGGCGAGCCTGTGCAACACTCATGGGATTATCCTATCATTTGCGATGTCAAAGATAACCTTATTTGTCCCATTTGTCCAATCCGCCCGAAATGTCCGGAGGTTGCCGAGATTTAGAGCACCGGGCGTCTCCCCTCCGGGGCCGGGTGTTATTCGGCGTGGGGTAACGACGCCGGTCGGCACGGCAATTAGTTTGATTTTCCGTAACAGCCCAGGTAGGGCACGCAAAATAGCGAGTGACCGGTCACGGCGCGACATGAATCAAGGTGTCGATGACACCGCTGGCGAACGATCGCAGAGATGAGGACCACGCGGCCGAAGTCGCCGGGTTGTTGGCGGTCATCTCCGAATTGCGGGCGCAGAACGCCGCGCTCGTCGCCCTCGTGGCGGAACTTGAACGCCAGATCGGGCTGAACTGTGGCAACAGCGGCAAGCCTCCTTCCAGCGACGGATTGAAGAAGCCAGTCCGCGTCGCCAGTCTTCGCGAACGGACCGGCAAGAAGACCGGCGGGCAGACTGGCCATCCAGGCAAAACCTTGAGCCGCGTCGAAACTCCAGACGCCACTGTCGATTACTTCCCCGAGGTCTGCGCCGGTTG
>CAINEA010000302.1 GCA_903847525.1 uncultured Acetobacteraceae bacterium
CGTGAAGGCGAAGCCGCAGCGGCGGCACGCGCATGCGTAGTCCGACCCTAAACGGGTTGATGGCGTCAGGCCCTGGGCTGGACCAAGGATCAGCGTCTTGAAGTGGGGGTGGTCGTCCGGTCAGGAGCCGACATGCTCGATTGTCACGCCGGTCATTTCCGTCAGCGCCCGGCTTTCCAGGGATCGATGACTTCGACGCCCGCAGCATCGAATGCGCTGGTGTCGCGCGTGGCGACGACGAACCCCTTGGAGGCCGCGATCGCCGCGATGTAGCCGTCGGGTGTCGGAAAACCCTTCCCGGCGGCACGGGCTTTGACGGCGAGGTCGGCGTAGTGTCGTGCGGCATCGATGTCGAACGGCAGGACGCGATCAGCGAACAACTCCATCACGCCGTCCAGAGCGCTGGCGAGCTTGTCCTTACGTTTGCCCTTGGGAAGCGCGCCAATGCCGAACATCAACTCGGCGATGGTGACACTCGATAGGTAGAGCGTTTCCGCCGCTTGCTCGTCGAGCCATCCTCGCACGGCATCGTCGGGGACGGGTTTCATCGCCTCCGACACGACATTGGTGTCGAGGAGGATCATTCGAAGCTCATCGGCTTGGCCGGGGCCTGGTCGCGAGCCTGTTCGAGGGCTGCGACGTCCTCATTGGTCAGGCCGAGCTTGCGGCTGCGTTCCGCGAGCGCGCTGCCGAGCCGGAGGCGCGTGTCGGGACGGACAGCCGTTTCGAGGATGTCGCGCATTTCGGCCTCGGCGCTGCGGCCGTGCTGGGCCGCCCGCACCTTGAGGGCGCGGTGCGTCGCGTCAGGCAGGTTTCGGATCGTCACTGCGGGCATGATAGCGCCTCCATCAAATCTGATAGCGATGATGGCATAATACGGAAAATGCCATCATTTTTCAAGAGGGCAGTTCGGCGGCGCTTACGCGCCGCCTTTATCGAACCGATAGACCGGGATGCCCATCTTGCGGGCCTTGTCGCCGAGATTGTCCTGGATGCCGGTGCCGGGGAAGATGATGACGCCGATCGGCATGACGGCCAGCATCTGGTCGTTGCGTTTGAAGGGCGCGGCCTTGGCGTGTTTTGTCCAATCCGGCTTGAAGGCGATCTGCGGCACCTTGCGGGTATCGGCCCAACGCGCTGCGATCTTCTCGGCGCCTTTGGGCGAACCGCCGTGCATCAGCACCATGTCGCGGTGCTTGGCGTGGATCTGGTCGAGCTTGGCCCAGATGACCTTGTGGTCGGTGCTGTCGCCGCCGGATAAGGCGATCTTCGGTCCTGCCGGTAGCATGATTTCGGTCTCGGCGCGGCGCTTGGCGGCGATGAAGTCGCGGCTGTCGATCATCGCGGCGGTCATATTGCGGTGGTTGACCTTCGAGCCGCTGCGCGGTTTCCAGCTCGATCCGGTCTGGCGTTCAAAGTGGTCGCCGGCCTGGTCGCGCATCAGCTCGAAAGCGTCGCGGCGTTCGATCAAGGTCTGGCCTTCGGCGAGGAGGCGCTCCAGTTCGACGGATTTGACCTCGCTGCCATCCTGCTCACGCTGAAGGCGGCGCTGCCCCTGCTCATTGTCGTCCAGTTCGCGTTCGATCCGGCCGGTGGCGCGGTGGAAGAGATTGACGGTCGACCAGAGGAGATCGTCGAGGTCTGGTTCGAGGCGCGTGTCTTCCATCGTCGAAACCAGGGCGTCGAAGATGTCGGCGATGGCGCCGGCGACGCGGTCGCCTTCGGGGAGTGGTCGGGGATCGGGTTCGTCGTCGAAGGGACGGTAGCCGTAGAGCTGAAGCTCCTGCAAAACGTGGTCGGTCGGGGAAGAATCGTGGTGAGGCTCAAAGTCGTCATGCCCGCTCATGGGATGCTCCGTCGTTTGGACCGCGACCATCGCGGCCTTCTGGCGACGAAAGCCCACGGGCGGCGTGGCCCTGCACCCGGAGCAAGACGCAGGGCCGAAGCGCAGCGGAGGATGGCGAAGACCGGCTATTTTGCTTCGCGATGGAAAGCGGCCCAGAGGGACGCGCCGGAAAATAGCCGGACGCAGCCATTGCCGGGACGGGTCGTTCGTGGGCCGATCGCCCTCTCGAAGGCCGTGGTGCGGTCCTTTTTCGACGGATGAACGCATCTGGGCATGATGATGAGCGGTGCTCACCGCCTTTCCCGTTGTCGGCTATGTCGCCCGAGCCATGAAGCGGGCGACGTCCTGCGGAGCGAGCTGGACCCGGACAATCGCCCGGAGCGCGTCGATGCCGAGCAGCCGGAGATCCTCGTTGAAGTCCCCGAACGTCGGCGAGAGCGCTATCGCCTCGATCCCGGCCGCATTCGCCCGTTCGATCAGGCTGTCCCGCGCCCCGTCGCCTGCCGGATCGTTGTCGCGGATGATGTAGAGCCGCCGCAGCGCGTCTGGGAACAGGATGGCGGCGAGATGTGCCGCCGACAATGCGGCTGCCGTCGCCATGCCCGGAATGATCTCACGCACCGACAGGACGCTTTCGATGCCTTCGCCTGCCGCCATGACATCGCCAGGGATGCCGAAGCGCACCGCGTGCCCGAGCAGGTCGCCCATCGCCTTGCGCTGTATGTCGATCGGTGCCTTGTCGGAGCCGTCTGGCGCGAGCCAGGTGCGGTGTGCGCCAGTGATCTTGCTATTCAGATCGGTGACGGCGGCAATCAACGCCGGCCATGTCTCGGTCGGGCTGTGCTCATCAGGCCGATAATAGCAGCGGGGATGAAAGCGGAGATTTCCGGTTCCGTGCAAAGACATGATGCCGCGTCTGCGCAAATACGTTTCCGCGATCGTGCCACCGATCGGCTGCGACATGGCGAACAGCCGCCGCGCCGCTTCTGAAGAGCCGAGTTGCGCCGGTGTGCTGGCGTGCTTCTTTGGCGGCGGCTCAGGTTCGGGATGCGGCAAGCTGAGAAAGCGCCGAGCTTCTTCGGCCACATCTTTGAAGTCGACGAGGCCGAGAGATTCGCGGATTACGTCGAGCAGATCGCCATGCTCACCCGTCGCGGCGTCGGTGAACTTGCCGGCCTGGCCTTTGGGCGTATCCCTCAGCCGCACGAACATCGAGCGGCCGGGCGTGTTGCGCATGTCGCCGACCTGCCAGTAATTGCCTTGGCGACGGCCGGCGTCGAGATAATGACGGCACACCGCCTCGGCCTGTCGGCCGAGACGCTGCGCCAGATCGGAAGCGTCGAGACGCGCCATCATGCCGCCTCCCGATCCGAGATGCGCGTCAACGCATAGGTGTCGAGCAGCTTGCCGAGGACGGTGGGACCGGCGGCGTCGATGGGGACGAAGAAGCGCAATTTCCACGAGATGATCTCGGTAAAGAGGCCATAGGCGCGCAGCCGCTCGCGCATTGCTTCGGTGAAACCGGAGAGTTCGATGCGGTTGGCACCCATGACGCGGACGCGGCGAAGCTGGAGACCCTCGGTGAGATCGAGAATGGTCCGCCCGTCGATCAGCGCGGCATAGGCGTCTTCGGCAGACAGCTTCGCCGTGCCGGTGGTCGATGCTGCATTCGCCGCCCATGCCGGCGACACACGCCGCCCGATGATGCGCTCGCCGTCATCGGTCTGGAGCCGATAGACCCGCGTCGACTCGTTCGGCAGGCGCTTCCAGACCGGCAGGAGCAAGCCAGCGACGATGTGCAGCGTGCTTTCCGTAAAGGCCGGCACGTCATCCAGTTCACTGCTCCAGGCCAGTGCAAAGGTCTGGCGGTCGGCGTCCTCCCAATGGCTGTCCGCCATCATCTGGAACGAGGCGTGATGGTGCTCCATCGGCCGGATCAACCGTACTCGGCGTTCGATCTCGCCATCGTCGAGCATCAGCGAGGGTGCTGCAACCTGCACGGCGGCGCGGCCCGATTTGGCGTTCACCAGCAGCTTGCCCTGACCATCGGCGAGCCAGGCCAGCGCATCGGCGAGCATCATCGGTCGGTTGCGGCGCTGCTCGGCGACGGTCAGCAGCCGCGTCTCTGCGCCGGTCGCCGAATGTGTGTAGATCGTCTTGCGCTCGGTGACTTTGAGGCTCTCCGCCGTCAGCGTTTCCAGCCCGACGTCATAGACGCCGCTGGCGATGGCGCCCTGCACCTTGGCGTCGAGCAACTGCTCGAAGGCGGTGAACAGGATGCCCTGAAGTTCGATGGTCAGCGCCAGCAAGCGGTTGAGGAAGGTTGTGATCGGCGGCAACTCGTCCTTGATGCCGTTCGTGTCCATCAGCTTGAGGCCGGTAGCGCTCTCGAAGCGGGTGAGCGAGCAGCCGTCGATCTTGCCACGCACGATCAGCAGATAGAGCTGCCGCAAGGCGGCGCGAGCATAGGGGCTTTCGAGGTTGTCCTCGGGCCGGAATAGTCCTTGCCCGCCGGTCTGGCGTTGCCCTCGCGTGATGGCGCCGAGCGTGTCGAGCCGCCGGGCGATGGTCGAGAGGAAACGTTTCTCGGCCTTCACATCGGTGGCGATCGGTCGGAATAGCGGCGGCTGCGCCTGATTGGTGCGGTTGGTCCGGCCAAGGCCTTGAATGGCGGCATCGGCTTTCCAGCCCGGTTCGAGCAGGTAGTGGATACGCAGGCGCTGGTTCTTCACCGACAGGTCCGCATGATAGCTGCGGCCGGTGCCACCGGCGTCGGAGAAGACGAGGATGCGCTTTGCGTCATCCATGAAGGCGGCGGTCTCGGCGAGGTTTGCGGAGGGTGCGCGGTTCTCGACAGCTAGGCGGTCGCCGCTGCCTCCCGCGCCGAGTTTGCGCACGATACGACGCGATCGGCCCGTGACCTCGGCCACCATATCCGTGCCGAAGCGCTGCACGATCTGGTCGAGCGCGCCGGGGACCGGCGGCAAGGACGCGAGCCGTTCGATCAGTTCATCACGGCGGGCGACAGCGTCGCGGCTTTCGACCGGCTGACCATCGCGGAAGACCGGCCGCGACGACAGGTTGCCCTCGCTGTCGGTGAAGGGCTCATAGAGCTGCACCGGGAAGGAATGGGCGAGGTAGTCAAGCACGTATTCGCGCGGCGTGATGTCGACGCGGATGTCGTTCCACTCTTCGGTGGGGATGTCGGCGAGCCGCCGTTCCATCAGCGCTTCGCCGGTGGAAACGATCTGCACCACGGCGGCGTGGCCGTCCGCCAGATCACGGTCGATCGAGCGGATCAGCGTCGGCGTCTTCATGCTGGTGAGCAGATGGCCGAAGAAGCGCTGCTTGGTCGACTCGAAGGCTGAACGCGCGGCGGACTTGGCCTGACGGTTCAGTGTGCCGTCGCTGCCGGTAATGTTGGCGGCTTCCATCGCCGCGTCGAGATGGTTGTGAATGATCGAGAACGCCCCGGCATAGGCGTCGTAGATGCGGCGCTGTTCATCGGTTAACGCGTGCTCGACCAGCTCGTATTCCACGCCGTCATAGGAGAGCGAGCGCGAGGTATAGAGGCCGAGGGAGCGCAGATCGCGCGCCAGCACCTCCATCGCCGCGACGCCGCCATCCTCGATCGCTTCGACGAACTCGGCGCGGGTGGCGAAGGGGAAATCCTCGCCGCCCCACAAGCCTAGCCGCTGGGCATAGGCGAGATTGTGGACGCTCGTTGCGCCGGTCGCCGAGACATAGACAATGCGGGCGTCGGGTAGCGCATGTTGCAGGCGCAGACCGGCGCGCCCCTGTTGCGAGGGAGCAACGTCACCGCGGTCGCTCTTGCCGCCACCGGCATTCTGCATGGCATGGCTTTCGTCGAAAATGATCACCCCGTTGAAATCGGAGCCTAACCAATCAACGATTTGCCGGACCCGCGAAACCTTCTCTCCACGCTCGTCGGAGCGCAGCGTGGCGTAGGTTGCAAATAGGACGCCTTCCGACAGTGTGATCGGCTTGCCCTGGGCGAAGCGCGACAGTGGCGTCACCAGCAGGCGCTCCATGCCGAGCGCCGACCAGTCCCGCTGCGCATCCTCGATCAGCTTGTCGGATTTACTGATCCAGATCGCCTTGCGGCGGCCCTGCATCCAGTTGTCGAGGATGATCCCGGCTGACTGGCGGCCCTTTCCCGCGCCGGTGCCATCGCCGAGCATGAAGCCGCGCCGGAAGCGGACGGCGTTCGCCGCGTCGGTAGGCGCTGCGCTCACGTTGTCAAAAGTCTCGTCGACCGTCCACGATCCGGCGAGAAGATCGCCATGCGCTTCGCCGGCGTAGATGACGGTCTCCAACTGGGCGTCGGAAAGCAGCGCGGTGATGTTCGCTGGCAGCATTGGCCGATAGCTGGGCTTGGGCGGCGAGACGCTCGCCATCGCCGCCGATTGCACCAGCTTGGTCGGATGGGCCTGAGAGCCGGGAATACGGATCGACTGCAATCCGTATTCCTCATAGATCGCCTCGGTCAGGCGTGCGCCCTCAGGCGGCGACCAGTCCACGATGTCATAGGCCAGCGGGATGCCTTCGGGATCGATGCTGGCAGGGGCATCGGGGCGAGTGGTTGTCGTGCGCGTGAGATAGCCGCTCACGGTCTTCAGTGGCGCCGAGATCGGCACGGATATTGCGGGCAGCGTGACCGGCAACCGGGGCGGCACATGCGTGCCGATCCAGTCGAGCAGCGTAGTGGCGTCGGGCGCCATGCCCGGCGAGGCCGGGAACAGTGTCGGATCGTCGGCGGGCAGCTTGTCGATGACCGTCAGCCGCGTTGGAAAGGTCGTGCCGTGTTTGGCATAGACCGCGCCGGCAATCGCGGCGCTGAACACGACGCGGCCGGACGCCTGCAAGCGGACGAAGGCCTCGCGCCAGTCGGGCATATCAGGGCCGACGTTCGCGCCGGTGATGGCGACGAGACGCCCGCCGGGCGCGAGCCGGTTCAGCGCTGAAGCGATGTGGCGAAAGCCTGCGTCAGCCGAGCGCCCCGCAACATGCGCCAGTGCCGAGAAGGGCGGGTTCATTAACGCCACGGAGGGCACGGCGGTGGCGTCCAGATAATCGTCGATCTGCGCGGCGTCGAAACGGGTGACGGGGGTTGCCGGAAAGAGCGATGCCAGCAATTCGACACGGGTCTCGGCCAGTTCATTGAGGATCAGCGCGCCGCTTGCCGTTGCCGCGAGGATGGCGAGCAGGCCGGTGCCTGCCGACGGCTCCAGCACACGGTCAGCCGGCGTGATCGCCGCCGCTGTCAGTGCCGCAAGCCCCAATGGCAGCGGCGTCGAAAATTGCTGGAATGCCTCGCTTTCCTCGGATCGGCGCGTGTGCGTCGGCAACAGAGCCGCGATCTTCGCCAGCACGGAAAGACGTGTAGCGGGAGAGGCGGCTTTGCGGAAAAGTGCTTTTCCGTATTTGTGCAGGAACAGGACGGTCGCGACCTCGCACGCCTCGTAGGCTGCTTTCCAGTCCCAGGCGCCGGCGGCGTCGGACGCGCCGAACGCATCTTCCATGGCGCGTCGCAGATGGGATGCCTCGACACGCTGGCCCTGTTCGAGCTTGGGAAGCAGAAGATTGGCGGCGGCGTGAATGGCGGAGGACGGGTGGCGCAGCAGCGGCGACGCCGACGCCTCGGCGACGGGAACGAGGATGGTCATTGGCAGGAACCTCAAGGAGGGCGGGAAGGAACGAGCCCGCGCGCCGCTCTCTCTCAGCCGCACGGGTCTCATCCCGTTCCGGCAGTCCTCTTCCTCTCAAGTTTGGACATGAAAAAAGCGCCCGGCCGTTTAGGCGGGGCGCTTGTGAAGGTCAGCCGAACCGCCGACCTGCGTCAGTGAAAGTATAGGCTTTCGCGGCTATGGCCTCATCGACGCATTCATCGGAGATTTGATATTCATAGTCGCGTTCGAGCTGCCGGTAGAGCCAGCGCGCCAGATCGCGCAAGGCTTCGGTCACGATGCTCTCGGCGCCTTGGGTCATGTCCTGTCCGGTCGGACTATCGCGCTCGACGTCGATCGCCATGCAATACGCGTGATAATAGTGACCGCGATGGCGGACATCGGCTCGCAGCTGGCAGAAATTGCGCCGTTGTATGGCCTGCAAGGCGTCAGCGATCTGGTGAAGCGTGGCGTCATCCGGCGCATGCTCGCGGATCTTTGCAGACACCCGAGGCGCATGCGCATAGCGCCCTTCGAAACACGCGCCGTCCCCCTGGCTCCAGAAGCCGCGGAAATAGATGCATGCTTTCTGACGCGATCTGCCATCCATGAGGCGGACGGTATTGGTCTTCAGTGCGACGCCGAGGATCGCGCAAATCTGCACGAAATCCGCGTAGACGGCATCGTACCAGTCCTGGTCGAAGCCGCCTTCGCGAAACCAGGCGCGGGCCTTTTCCTTCGCGGCGTCGGAAAGCTCATGGAGCTCATAGACAGTGGTTTCGATGATCTCAGGCATCGCCGTCGCCTCCGTCGAGGACTGAGGCAAGCCAGCCATCGGTATAGGTCCAGGCGATTGTCTCGCCGGCGCCAAGGTCGAGCACATGCGCCCCGCCGCTGAAGCCATCGAGGCGCGGCTTCGAGCAGGTGTTCGCGTATTGGAACCCCCAGCGGCCGATGAGTTGAAACTCGGCGGCGCAGCGTTTCACGAACTGGATGACGCGCTCGGGATCGCCGGTGACGTCGTCGCGCATCCAGAGCGCAGAGCCGCCATGCTCGGGCTGAATCGAAAGGAGGAACCCGTCGGAAGGCGGCTCCTCCGAAGCGCCGGCCTCGGACAGGGCGTTGTAGAGATCGAGTGCGCGGGCGGCGTTCGCCGGCGTGCCGACATCCAGCAGGCACGAGAAGTGGGTGAAATAGTCAGCCATGTGGGCCTCCGACAGGAAAAGCCCGGCGCCGCGCGGGGTCTCGCCGCGCGGACGTGATCGGGCCGTGGTGATGGGTGGAAGGGGTGGATCAGTATCCGAACTGCCAGGACGGCCAGTCTTGCCCGTCATCTGCGGCGGCAACGGCGGCTGACAGATAGCTTTCATCGCCTTCGACGAAGATCGGATCGCGGACGGGCGTTTCGTCGATCACGGTCACGTATGTGACGAGACCGTCTTCAACTTCGACGTGGACGGGCACGAGGTATTGAAAGACCACGCGGCGCGCTGTGGCGGATAGATCAACCATGGTGATTTCCCTTGGAAAGGGCGCGGAGAGCAGACAATTGCCACTCCCCGCGCAGGGTGATCATTCAGCGGCGATAGCCGTGGCGTCTTCGTCCTCGGTCGCCTCGTCATCCTCGCCGTCATCGGTGAGGAAGGCAGGCAAAGCCGCGTCGTCGCAGTTTTGATCGGCAGGCTCGCCCCCGATTGCACCATCTACATCGGCAAGTCGGAGCGGTTCGGGCAACCAGCCGGTATCGGCCAGCAGGCGCTCGGCTTCCTTGGCCATGTCGCCCTTTTTCATATGGTCGATGAGTTGCGCCGCGCGTTCACCGGCGCCTTCGCGCACGGATTCGAGAATGCGCGACTTGGTGATCCTGCCGAGATAATTGCCCACCGTTGGCCGCCACCCAGCCTGCACCATGTCGAGCCCGGTCGCCCTTGCCAGCCTGTCGGCCTGGGCGAAGCGCAGTTGCAGGGCCTGCTCGCTGACACCGGAGCCGCTATAGGGGTTGGGCCGCTCATAGAGCGCGTTCACCCCGTAGCTGACGCAATGCGCAAGAAGCGCCATGCGACCTTCCGCGTCCAATTCGGTCAGCCAGTCCCAGAGCGCGGTGTCGTCAGCCGGGATGCGGCCATTCCACTGCGCGTGGCGATCATCAACGGCCTGGGCCGATGCGCTCTCGCCGAGGTCTTGGGCTTGGGCGGGGAAGTAGACATGCCGAACCTGAGCCTCGAGCGCACCATTTGCCGAGCGATGGTGGAAGGTGTCGGAGACAAGTTTGTGCAGGAGCGCCGTCATTGCGATCGGAGGGTTCTGTGCGACCGCGTCGCGCAAAGCCAGCGTGCGGTGGGCCGTCAGTTCGGTCACCAGGCGCTCGGGCAACGGCTTGACACCATCGTCCTCTTCATCCTCGCCTTGGAGGGGCTGTCCGCCCATGGTGACGACGGTCGGCTTTACGCCATGCGCCAATGACGACACCCCTGAGCCATCAGGTGTCGGGTGGCCGTTTTCGTGCGTCGGTTCGATCGGCGCCTCGTCCGCGGGGCGGACATAGCCGCGGTGAGCGATCAGCGACCCATCGGAGTCGATGGTGACGATGGCCCCGGCAATAGCGATTTCGGCTGGCTCGTAACGCATGGGCCGGTTGTCGAGCGCCTCGATCGCGGCTTCGATCTCGCCCAGCCGCTGATCGATCTCGTCTGGCAGTTCGTCGGCGTTATCGTACTGCTCGGTCAGGCGATCCAGTTCCGCCTGCAAGGCCACGCGGGTCGCCTGCTCTTCGTCGGTTATCTCGATCGGCGTGCCGGAAAGCTCGCGCATCCCATGGGTGGCGCCGTAAGGAATGCTGAGGCTCGCCTCGACCCATTTCCAGCCCTCGGCGGCGATCTTGTCGGCTTCTGCCCGGAGCTTCTCGGCGACCAATCGATCAAGCAGGCCGACGTCCTGGAGCCACCCGCCATCGTCGGACTGGAAAAGATCGCGCAACACGATGCCGCCGGCGGCTTCATAGGCGTCGACACCGACGAAGATCGCGCGTTTGTCGGAGGCGCGGACCGTGGCTTCGGTCAGCATCCTCCGGATCTGCCAGGGCTCTTTCTGCCAGCTATCGCGGATCGCCGCCCAGACCTGTTCCTGGCGGGCGTGGTCCTGGGTGACGGTGAAGGCCATGACGTGTTCGAGCGTCATGCCGTCCTCGGCATAGACATCGAGCAGGACGGGCGACACGGCGGCGAGGCGCAGGCGTTGCTTGACGACGTTCGCGCCCACGAAAAAGGCGGCGGCGATGGCCTCCTCGGTCATACCCTTCTCGCGCATCGCGTGAAACGCACGGAACTGGTCGAGCGGGTGCAGCGGCGCCCGTTCGATGTTTTCAACCAGGGAGATTTCATCGACCAGGATGCCGCTCGCCGCGTCGCCGACAACGCAGGGCACCGGGGCAGTCTTGGCCAGGCGCTTTTGTTTGGCGAGGAGTTCGAGCGCACGATAGCGGCGCCCGCCAGCGGGTACTTCGAACATGCCGGTTTCCAGACCCTCCGCGTCGTGGACGGGGCGGACATGAAGCGATTGGATCAGGCCGCGCCGCGCGATGGATTCGGCGAGTTCCTCGACGGAGACGCCGGCCTTCACTCGCCTGACGTTCGACTGGCTGAGCACGAGCTTGTTGAATGGGATGTCGCGCGACGACGACAGGGTGACCTTCTGAACGGCAGTTGCCATGGTTCTTACTCCATGACGGGCTGCCCGAAAGCCTCTCTCTCGGACCTCAACCCGTCACGAAGCGAAGCGCCGCCCTCTTCCTCTGAAGGGGCAGCGCCTCAGTGATCTGGAAAACGGATAGGCGTGGAAACGCAAAGCCGGAGACGCGCAAATCCGCGTCCCCGGCGTCACGCAAATCAGGCGGCCCGATCGAGCAGCTTCTTTGCTTTGGCCTCCATCTCGAGGCGGGCGTCTTGGTGCGGCTTGTCGCGGGCGACTGCGGTGATGCCCTGAACGAAATCGAAAATGGATTCCGGCGGGCGGCCTTCCTCGGCCAGCACTGTCTCGATGATCTTGCCGGTCTCGGCCTTCGAGAAGCCGCGCTTGCGCAGGAAATCGCTGCGATCCTCGTCGGTGCGGGCAACGATCCGCTCGCGTGCTGCCTTGATGCCGTTGACGAAGGGCTGCGGCGAGGAGTTGGCGAAATTCAGCAGCGCGGGCGCCGCTTCATGGGCGAAGCGCGAGGCGGCGTATTTGCTGTGCCGGATCGTTATCTCCTCGAAATCCTCGACGCCCCAAAGGTTGCGGTTCTGGCAGACGGCGCGCAGGTAAAAGCTCGCCATGCCCAGTGTCTTGGCGCCCACCTCGCTGTTCCAGCAGTAGAAGCCCCGGAAATAGAGGTCGGGTGAACCATCGGTCAGCCGCCCCGCCTCGATGGGGTTGAGATCATCGACCAGGAAGAGAAAGACGTCACGGTCGGATGCATAGAGCGTGGTGGTGTCCCTGGTGATGTCGACGCGCGGATTGTAGATCCCTGTTGACCAGTCGAGGACGCCCGGCACTTTCCATCGGGTATCGCCGGTTCCGTTGCCGGCGATGCGCTGCACGGCTTCGACGAGTTCATGGTCATAGATGCGGCCATAATCGGGGCCGGTGACAGCGCGCAGTTCGATGCGGCCCCCAGTTCGCGCATCATCGGTTTCCAACGTCTTCATCTGCTCGGCGCGATTCGATGTCAGGCCATATTGCAGATTTATAGCGGCCAGCGGCGCGGGCAGTTGCCGCAGATAGGCGGCGGGCGCCCCGATTTGGGCCGCCAACTGGCCGAAGCTCCAGTGGGTCGGGGCCACAGGCGCCTCGGCGCCGGGGAGGATCAGGGCAAGGCGCTCTGGGTCATTCCGGTTCGCCTCGACATGAATGAGGGCGGTTTCGACGACACGGGTTCGGCTGCGCTCAGAACGGCCACGCACCGCGCTGGCCAGCTCGCCCAGCGAAAGGAACCGCTCGTCATCGGGCCGTGAGAACCACTCGGACGAGACCCGGCCGACGCGTTCGCCACGTGTGACATCCACTTTATAGCCGCCGCTCATATCGCGGCGAGCGTCGAGAACCTGCATGTTCATGGGAAAAATCTCCATGACGGGCGCCGAAAGCCTCTCTCCCGGCACTCAACCCGTCACGGAAATCCCGTCCGCACTCTCACTCTGAAGGGGCGTTGCGGGGTGTCCCCGCTGAAGGGGTCGGCAGAGACCTTGGCTCAGCCGCAGGGGAAGGCCTTCCCCGCCTTTCGGGTTCTAAATGGCGCCAATAAAAATTCTAATCACCGGCCTATTGACTTCTAATTGTCATAGCGGATAGTTCTGCACATCAGGAGTCGGCATGTACGAACGGTTTGTGGAGCATCGGGTCGAGGAAGCCCTGTCAGATACCCCGGTGGTTCTGGTTACGGGGCCGCGCCGGGCGGGCAAAACGACGCTCGTCCGGAAGATGGGCGAAGCAGGCCGGACGTACATAACCCTCGATGACAAAACCGCTCTTGAAGCAGCCCGCACTGACCCAAGCGGGTTTATTCGCGGCCTGGATCGGGCAATCATCGACGAGATTCAGCGTGCGCCTGACCTCCTTCTGGCAATCAAGAAGACGGTGGACGAGGACTACCGCCCCGGCCGATTCCTTCTTACCGGCTCAGCCAATGTGCTGACGCTGCCGCGCGTTGCCGACAGTCTAGCCGGCCGCATGGAAACCCTACAGATGCTGCCGCTTTCCCACGCGGAAATTGTTGGCACGCGGTCTACATTTCTGGACCGCCTCTTTGAAGGCGCGTTGGAAGGCGACAAGCAGGCCATCGTCGGCGACGATCTTGTCCAGCTTGCGCTAACTGGTGGATTTCCCGAAGCGATTGCCCGTGACACGGAACGCCGCCGTCAGGATTGGGCGCGGTCCTATCTGACATCGGTCCTGACCCGTGATTTGCGGGATATTGCCGAGATCGAGAAACTGACCGAACTACCGAAGTTTGTCCGGTTGTTGGCGGAGCATTCGGGCCAGTTGGTCAATTACTCTCAACTCGGCTCCAGCATCAACGTCAGCTACAAAA
>CAINEA010000303.1 GCA_903847525.1 uncultured Acetobacteraceae bacterium
AGTTGGCGGAAGATATAGCGGTCGAGCCGGGTGATGATCGGGCCGGACGGCATACGGCTTGTGGTCTCCTTTGCCGGCAGGTGCCGGCCGATGGCGGGATATACCGATTATCCCCGGCACGGCGAGGAGATTGGCCCAGTAGTCTAGCGCCGGCGGGCGGCGCGGCCAAACTGAACCTGCGTCAGCGCATCGTCGGAGGGTGTTTTTCACATGATCCGATGAAAATGCAGGCCCTAAATCGCCGCCTCAGCCAGGATCGGGCGCACATCGCCTTTCCAGACCGTATGATAACGGTCGAGCCAGTGTTCCGCCTGAGTCGGGGCGCCGCCGGCGATCGCCTCCAGCGGCGCGAGATAGACCGATTCGTCCCGGCCGTCCGCGTCGCGCAGCCCCCGAGCGCGCAGGCCATCCTGTGCGATGGCGACGATGTCGCGGGCAAGATCACGCAGTTTTGTGCCCCGGAACGGGGCGTCGAGCCCCAGGCGCGGCACCGCCTCGCGCAGGGCCACGGCGTCCGCCCAATCCGCCTGCGGCCCACCGTTTCCGGTTATCCGCCGCTCGGCAGCGGCAAACGCCGCATCATCGTACAGCAGCCCGACCCAGAACGCCGACTGCGCCAGCATCATCTCCGGCGTGCCGGCATCGGCGCCGCGCATTTCAACGAACCGCTTCAGGCGGACATCGGTGAAGGCGGTGGTCATGTGATCGGCGAAATCTCCGATCGTCGCCACCACTCCGGGCAGCCCCGGCAGCTTTCCCTCCATGAAGGCACGGAAGGATTGGCCGGCCACATCGATATACTTGCCGTCGCGATAGACGAAATACATCGGCAACTCGTCCACCAGCCAGCGCGCGTAGCGTTCGAACCCGAATCCCGAGTCGAACATCACCGCGGGGATACCGGAACGGCCATTGTCGGTGTCGAGCCAGGCATGGGCCCGGTTCGACAGCAGGCCATTCGGCTTGCCTTCCAGGAACGGCGAGTTGGCGAAAAGGGCGGTGGCCAGCGGCTGCAGCGCGAGCGAGACGCGCATGCGCCGCGCCATCTCGGTCTCCGAGCCGTAATCGAGATTAACCTGCACCGTGCAGGTGCGCGTCATCATGTCCAGGCCGCGCGTGCCAACGATCTGCATATAGCGGCGCATGATCGCATAGCGGCCCTTCGGCATCCATTGCATGGCCTCGCGGGTGGCGAAGGGATGAAACCCGAGCGGGGCGAAGCCGATGCCGAGCTTCTCTGACACGGCGCGAACCTCGGCAAAATGCTGCTCGAACTCGGCTTTGGTCTCGTGCAGGCTCAGCAGCGGTCCGCCGGACAACTCCAGCTGGCCGGCGGGTTCCAACGAGACCGAGGCGCCGCCGCCGAGCTTGATGCCGATAGGGTTGCCGCGATCCAGGATCGCCTCGCCACCGAACCCGAGCAGACCCTCTAGGATGGCGCGGATGCCCCCCTTGCCCGCCTCGGTTTCGTACGCGGGCACCCGCAGGTCGTCGCGATGGAAGCCAAACTTCTCGTGTTCGGTGCCGATCCGCCATTCGTCCTTCGGCTTGCACCCGAC
>CAINEA010000304.1 GCA_903847525.1 uncultured Acetobacteraceae bacterium
AGGATGTATTCTTGAATTGCGGCACGGATCCACCACATCGCGTAGGTGGCTAGGCGGAAGCCGCGATCCGGATCGAAACGCTTCACCGCCTGCATCATGCCGACATTGCCCTCGCTGATCAGCTCGCCGACGGGCAGACCATACCCGCGGTAGCCCATGGCGATCTTGGCGACGAGGCGAAGATGGGACGTAACGAGCCGGTGTGCGGCTCCGATGTCCTCGTGGTCGCGCCAGCGATGCGACAGCGCCAGTTCTTCCTCTGGCGTCAGCATAGGAAATTTGCGGATCTCCTGAAGATACCGCGTCAGGTTGCCCTCGGGGGCGATATTCAGAATGGCGGCAGCCATTTTGGGCTCCTTTCGCCAGATGAGGTTCATCTGCCCCTTCTATACGGCACAGGTGAACGATCGGATTGCTCAATCGTTAAGACTTCTACAGGGGCCTGGAATTACGCACCCCCGCCTGCATTTCGCCTTGCGGCTCAACGTTCCGTTGCCGTGCCCCGCTTCGGCAGCACCAGCTCTGGATATCCTTTCAATATAGCCGTTTCAGACCCTATCGAACACCGAAAAAATACAGGACTTCAGCGGTCCTGTCAAATTCCCAAGCGTGGGAGTCAGGTATTCCCGCTAAGTTCTGCGATCAGCTCCAGCATATCCGCTGGGGGCGCGGTTTCGAACGACAGGGCGGCGCCGGTACGCGGATGGGCGAAGCCGAGCCGCGTCGCGTGCAGTGCCTGGCGTGGGAAATCCAGCAGGGTCGATCGGGCTGGCTCCGGCAGATTCCGCGACGCCGCTGGCATCCGCCGGAGATAGACCGGATCGCCGACGATCGGGTGGCCGCGCGACGACAGATGCACGCGGATCTGGTGGGTCCGGCCGGTCGCCAGCCGGCATTCAAGCAGCGTGACGGCAGCGTGAAAGGCGCGCAGGGTCTTGTAATGGGTCAGCGCCTGTTTGCCGCCATGGCGCACCAAGGCCATGCGCTTGCGGTCGCGCGGGTCGCGCCCGATCGCGCCCTCGATATCGCCGGCGGCCGGGTCGGGCAGCCCCCAGCACAACGCCAGATAGGCGCGATCCAGGTCGCGCGCGGCGAAAGCGGCCGACAGGGTCGCCAGTGCCTGCTCTGTCTTGGCGACCACCATCACGCCAGAGGTGTCCTTGTCGAGCCGGTGCACGATGCCAGGGCGGCGCTCGCCGCCGATGCCGGGCAGGGTGTCGCCGCAATGGGCCAGCAACGCGTTGACGAGGGTGCCATCCAGGTTGCCAGGCGCCGGATGCACGACCAGCCCCGCCGGCTTATCTAGGACGATCAGGTCGCTGTCCTCGTACAATATGGGAAAGTCGATCGCCTGGGCCTCGGGCTGTGCCGCCACAGGGACGGGTGAATCGAGCCGGTAAACTGCGCCGGCACGCACCTGTTCGGCCGGTTCGCGCATAACATGCTCACCGCGGCGCACCCGCCCCTCGTCGATCAGCGACTTGACGCGGGAGCGCGACATCGTGCCGATGGCGTCCGCGAGGAACCGGTCTACCCGCAGCCCCGCCGATTCCGGCCCGGCAAGGATGGTGATCTGCCCGGCTGGAATGGCCGGAAGGTCGCGAGTTTGTGTGGCGTCGGTGGTCAATTGCGGATCAGTTTGGGGCATGGGCGGTATCGGATACCGCGCTTTGCCCCAGATAGGAAAACAATTGGGGAGGCAGTTCGCGGATTCGGCGGACATATTGGCTGCGAAGAGGGATTGTCATGCGGGCATTGAAGATATTGACCATCGCGATGGCGGTGATGATCGTGGCTGCAGTAGTGGTGCTGGGGGTGACGATCATGCGCCGCATGAACGGCCCTGTCGCCGGCCCAGGCTTCGCCGCCCAGGCGGTGTTGGACGAGCCCACCGGCACCCGGATCGTCGGGATCGCCGGCCTCCAGGACCGGCTGGCGGTGCAGCTGCAGGGGGGGGGCGCGGACCGGGTGCTGTTCGTGGACCCGCGCACCGGCCAGGTGCTCGGCCGCGCCACGCTGGCGCATTGACCGGTGTCCGGGAGTTTCGCGGATGGCCGCGCGGGTGGGTGCTTGAACTTGTCCGCGCCCTGGCCTAAAACCCGTCGCCTTGGTCAACGTCCCGTTCGTCTAGAGGCCTAGGACACCGCCCTTTCACGGCGGTAACACGAGTTCGAATCTCGTACGGGATACCAAGGCTTTCAACGAGTTAACCATTTCTACCGTAACCGGGGCAAAACCCCGGGCGGTCGCGTAATCAGGCAGGCTGCGCGCGCACTCGAACCAGCTCGCCGAGCGG
>CAINEA010000305.1 GCA_903847525.1 uncultured Acetobacteraceae bacterium
CCGCCCGGCAGGTCGATCCGCCAGATGTCCGACGACACGCCGCCGGTAAGCGCCTCGCCGGACGCATCCGAGCCGCTGGCCATCAGGCCCATGCGGGACAGGCTGTCGAGAATATCCTGCGGCGGGGCGGTCTTGGACATGGCGCCATCCTGTCCCGCTCCGGCCCAAGCGGCAACCGATCGCCGGCAACCGATCCGCCGGCGACGGTTTCGGCCGTTCATCCTTTGGCAGCCCGGTGATTGCAGAATGGCGCCATGACGCCCCGATTGCCCGCCGACGCGAGCGACGCCTTCACCCGCCGGTTCCTCGCCAGGCTGCGGCCGGACGTGGCTGCCAGCTTCACACCGGACCAGCTGGCGGCCGTGCAACTGGTGTTCGGCATGCGCTACGCGGTGGATCACGCGGTGGATTTGCGCCGCACGGTGACCCTGCCATGGGGACGGTTCTACGTGGTCGTGCTCGGCGGCCGCGACCGGCGGAGCCAGGCCAGGCATGGCCCGGGAATACGCCATTGGCTGGCGTTTCTCACCGGTCTCGCAGCCTGCGTGCTGCTGGTCTGATCGTTGCCCCGGCCAGCCGGCCCGACTAGCTTGCGGCGCTTCTGCCCGTTGGCAGTATTGGCAGGAACGGCGATGATCCGCGTAACCGACACGCTCTCGATCGACCCGCGCGACATCGAAGAAAGCTTCGTTCGCGCATCGGGGCCAGGCGGGCAGAACGTCAACAAGGTCTCCACCGCGGTTCTGCTGCGCTTCAACCTCGCCGCCGCCGCGATGCCCGACGACGTGCGCGCCCGGCTGGTGCGCCTGGCCGGCAAGCGGCTGAGCCAGGAAGGCATCCTGCTGATCACCGCCCAGCGCCACCGTACCCAGGACCGCAACCGGACCGAGGCGCTCGAAGCGCTGGTGGACATGGTTCGCCAGGCGACGGTGCGCCCGGTCAAGCGGGTGAAAACCCGCCCCACGCTCGCCTCCAAGCGGCGCCGGGTAGAGGCAAAAACCCATCGCGGCGCCATCAAGCGCGGCAGGGCGACGCCCGGGGGGGATGCCTGAGCCCGGGTGTCAGCCCATCAGGGCCCGCCCGATCAGCATGGCCGCCAGCACGCTCAGCACGGCCAGCGCAACCGGGCGGTGCAGCTTCGGGTGCGCCCGGCGATAGCCGATCACGCCAAGGCGGGAGCCGATGAACATGCCGGGCAGGGCGGCCAGCGACAGGATGATCGCGTCCCGCTCCACCAGCCCGCGCAGCAGCAGCGCGGCCAGGCCCGCCAGACCGGTCGCGGCAAAGACGATGATGATCGAGGGCCGGGCGACGCGGCCGGCCTGCGGCAGGGCCAGGAAATAGGCGACGATCGGCGGTCCCGGTATCGCCGCCAGGCCATTCGCCATCCCCGACACCGCGCCGACCACCAGGGCCAGGACCCCGACCGGCCGTTCCGGCAGCCGCAACCCGGCGCCGAGCAGGGCGACCGAGGCGGCGATCAGCAGGCCGATGGCAAGGCGGACGCGATCCGGCGGCAGGCTGGTCAGCAGGGCGATGCCGGCCGGCGTGCCCGCCACCAGTCCGGCGATGATCCAGCGCGCGCTGCGCCAGTCGCAGTCGCGCCAGGAGCCGCGCAGGTCGGAGAACGCCACGATGGCCTGCAGGATCACCACGACCGGCACCACCCGGGCCGGATCCAGCGCGAGACTGAGCAGCGGCACCGCGGCCAGGGCGAACCCGAAGCCGGTAAAGCCGCGCAGAACGGCTGCCAGGAAGATCGCCGCCGCGACGAAAATAATGGTCCAAACCATGCCCGCCAGCCTGCCCCAGGCCGGGGAGCGGCACCAGGGACGGCCCGGTTTGGAGCCCCCCAACCCGCCGGCCAGGCAGCGCCGCCGAAAGAGTATTGGCGAAAAGGGTTGCCAATGCGGCCCCAAACCAAGATAATCGTTCGGATGAACAGGAATCTGCATGCCGGCACCCAGAGTAGGTGCCGACCGGACGGGTGTTTACACAAGCATTCGTCTAAAGAAACCGATCGTTTCGAACTGGTTAAGGATGGCTCGATTGGCCATTACTCGCACCAACGTTCGCCGGTATTGTCTTTTAAATTCTTAGGGATGCTGCCAGTCATGCTGGCGGCCCTGTTGTTCTGCGCTCCATCCCATGCACGTTCCGCGCGGGCAGCGGATGCGGCCGCGGACGCGTTGGCCGAGTCCGCCCAGGGGGTCTCTGCGGAGCTTCCGGCGGACACCGGTGGTGAGGAGAACGCGGTCGCTTCCGGCGACTGGAAGGGCGAAACCGGTATCGCCTCGTTCTACGGACGGGCGTTTCACGGCAGGCGCACCGCCGGCGGCGGGCGCTTCAACCAGATGGCATTGACGGCGGCGCACCCATGGCTGCCGCTGGGTACCAAGGTGCTGGTGACGGTCGAGGAAACCGGCCGCGCCGTCGTGGTCACCATCACCGACCGGCTGCCGTCCGGGAGGCGGGTGATCGACGTTTCCCTGGCCGCTGCCCGCGTGCTGGGCTTCGTCGGCCAGGGCCTGGCCGAGGTATCCCTTGCTCAGCACTCCTTTTCGGCGCGCTGAGCCAGGTTTTTCTCCAAACCTGGCTTTCGCATCCTGTTTCGTGCGTCACACCGCTGTGGCGGAGCGCGAAACTTATGTCATGCTGCCTCCCAATCATGAGCCGGTCGTGACCTGACAAGCGCCGGCCAGTTTTGGGAAGGCGAGCTTGATGAGACACGACGCACAGGGAAACCCGATCACGGCCGCTTCGGCGGAGGCGGTTGCCGCGTACGATGGCGTGATCGCCGGCTATCTCGGCTACCGCGCGGATATGCAGGCAAGGATGGAGGCGCTGTTCGCCGCCGATCCGCAGATGCCGTTCGCGCATCTGCTGAAGGGCCTGCTCTCCATGCTGTCTTATAAACAAGCGATGGTGCCGGTGGCCCAGGCGGCGGCCGATGCCGCGCGCCCGCTCTGCGCCCGCGCGACGCCACGTGAGCAGGCGCATCTGGCCGCGCTCGACGCCTGGGCCGGAGGCGCGCCGGACCGGGCGGCGGCGATCTGGGATCAGATCCTGCTCGATCATCCGCACGACATCCTGGCCTTCCGCCTCGCGCATTTCGTCTATTTCTGGCTCGGCCGGCCGGACCGGATGTTGGCATCGGTGCTGTCCACCGAAAAGCACTGGTCCGGTGACATGGCCGGCTACGGCTCCCTGCTGGGCTGCCGCTGCTTCGCGATGGAGGAAAGCGGCCACTACACCGAGGCCGAGGCGGCCGGGCGGGAGGCGATCGCGCGCGATCCCGGTGACCTCTGGGCCGCGCATGGCGTCGCGCATGTGCTGGAGATGCAGGGGCGGCGCGGAGAAGGCATCGCCTGGATCGACAGCCTGTCCGGCAACTGGGACGGCGCGAACAACCTGATGCACCATCTGCACTGGCATGCCGCGATGTTCCATCTCGAACATGGCGATACTGCCCGGGTGCTGACCCTCTACGACGAGCGGTTCCGCAACCTGGCCTCGCCCTTGGTGCAGGCCGTGCCCGACCTCTACATCGACCTGCAGAACGCCGCCTCCATGCTGTTCCGTCTGACGCGCCAGGGCGTCGATGTTGGGGAACGCTGGCTGGAACTGGCCGACAAGGCGGAGGCTCGGATCGGCGACTGCGTGTCCGGCTTCACCCTGCCGCATCTGATGATGGCGCTGGCGGCGACCGGCAGGCAGGCGGCGGTGGAGCGAATGCTGGCGGCGATGCGCGATTTCGCCGCCGGAAACACCACCAATGCGGCGCTGGTGCGCGATTACGCGCTGCCGGTCAGTGCGGCGGTGGCCGCGCACGGGCGCGGCGACCACGCCCAGGCGGTGGATCTGATGCGTCCGGTGCTCGGGGGCATGTACCGCCTCGGCGGCAGCCACGCCCAGCAGGACGTGCTGGAACAGTTGTTCCTGGATGCCGCTGTCAAGGCCGGGCTGACCGGCGATACGCGGACGCTGCTGGAACGCGTGGCCGGCCGGCACAAGCTCTCCCCGTCCCGCCGGATCGGCTACGCGGCGGCGGCTCGGGAACTGGGCATCGCCTAGCCGGAAATGAA
>CAINEA010000306.1 GCA_903847525.1 uncultured Acetobacteraceae bacterium
ATCTAGGCATACGTCGAATTTGTGATCGAACTATCGAATATTGGGTTAATCACCATGGCTCGCGCTTCTTGGGCCGAAAGCAAAGTAGCCGAAGCCGCCAGCATCGAAAAAACGGCGTTTGTCCAATTATTCATCATTCACTCCTGATGTAGATTCTGATCACAATAGACAGAACCATTTGACTTAGAAAAACCCGACTTCCGTAGTATTCGACAATCGAACACTTAATGTCGAATAACTCATGTGCGGGCATTGTGGAATAGCCTATCGCGGCTGAAAACGACTATCGGCGCATCGGGTCGTCGCTGAAATTCCCGGGCATCTGGCGGGCCAGCCAGCGCGGGCAATGCGGGCTTGTGAGGGCGTCGCTGCAGATCCAAGCCAGACTACCGATATGCTTGCCCACAAGCCCAATAGAAGCCCACATTCTGGCAATGGAGGTGACACATGAGAGCTACCTTGAACGGCCATTTGGTCGCCGAGAGTGACGATATCGTGGAACGCGGCGGCTATTTCTATTTCCCGAGTTCGGCCGTGCGGCTGCAATGGCTGGAGAAATCGCCGAAGACCGTATCCGATCACGCCTGCCCGCATGGGGTGCAGTTTTTCGACGTGGTGATCGAGGGTACTCGGCATGAACGCGCCGCGTGGTGGTACGAGGCGCCGCAGGCGTCGATGCAGTCGGTCCGGGACCGGTTCGGATTTTGGGAAGACGTTGCGGTCGGCTAGGCTGCTCAGCATGGGTGTGAAAACCCTTCATGGTCAGGCGCTCGCGCTGCCGGACCATGCATACATTCATGGGTGCTCCTTCTCGAATAGATCGTTCGGAACGCATCGGACGCCCCGGGTCTTGTAAGCCCGGATGGCAGCCGCCATTCGGGATGTGCGAGACAATGGTTCAAGGCCAACGCCGTGTTGGCCGCCAGGTCGGGGCGATCCATCGGACTGCCGCGCTTGCTGCTGGAACGATGGCTCGATCCACGTCGTACAATCGACTGGCCTCGGCGGGTTCGCCCCTGCGCGATTCGCCGTAAAGACGGTAGACGCCGAAGCCAGGATCCTGATCCGAGGTGTGAGGGCGGGTCTTTTGATCCCTCCGCCGCATATGGTATCGAATTTATCGGGACCGCTGCTTGCAGTGGGCAGATTAACTTATTTCAGAACAGGTAAAGAGATCGCACTGTTCACCACCGCTGGTGCATCTGACAGGATCGGAATGACCTGGACGCGCGCGGGCGGCGGTATTGCCTCGGGCCTGGGCGGTGTCACCAATGTTCCCGCGCTGGCAGGCCCTGTGTCGGCGCCCGTGATCGCCTATCCTACCGGTCCCACGGCCCTGTTCCTCAATGGGGAACCGACCGTGGCCGTCTCGCCCGGCGGATCGTATCGTTTGACCGACCTCTCCGAGGCCGTCGGCGCTGGGCTGGCTTTCGGGCCCGGGTGCCAGCCGAACAGCAGCGCCTCACCGGCCGTGAAATAGGTTTTGTCCGTTGTTTGATAGTTTACGGGGCGCCGCATCGCCTATTTCGCGCAAGAGGGCCTGCACATTAGGATGGCGGCAATCGCCAACCCGCTTCGTCCGACTGTCGCGCGCTTTCAATATCTCAGATATTGCATATGCCGTTGTCACCCCTGCCGCTCATAGCTGGGGGACCGCTGGCAGCACGTTAGCGGCAAAGGCGTCGACTGTAGGATGGTTCGTGGCGGATGATTGCGATCCACCATGATCAGGGATTGGCGGAAGAGGCGGGAGTCGAACCCACCAGAGACGCCAGGCGCCTCCCAACGGATTTGAAGTCCGCGCGTCCCACCGGGGTACGGTTCTCTTCCGCCGCTGACGCTATCAGTCGCGTGCCAGCCGGTCCAGTTGGCTGATGAAGCCGGCCTCGTCCTCCAGGCATCTCAGGTCGAACAGCAGGGCGCCGTCGTGCAGCCGGCCGATGACCGGGATCGGCAATTGCCGGAAAGCCTTCGCCAAACCGGCCAGGGCACGCCCGCCGGGCACGCGCAACGCGACGGCGGCGCTGGGCAGCAGGTCCACCGGACGCGATCCGCTGCCGATCTGGCTGGCGCAGGAAACGATGGAAACCGCCACGCGGGCGGCGCAGCGCGCCGACAACGCGGCGGCGACGCGCTCGGCCGCCGCTCGGATCTCCGCCTCCGGCCGGGTCAAACGGCGCAGTGACGGTAAGCGCGCGGCCAGCCTGGCGGGATCGAGGTACAAGCGCAGCACGGCGGCCAACGCCGCCATGATCAGCTTGTCCACGCGCAGCGCCCGCTTCAGCGGATTCTTGCGGAGTTTCGCGATCAGCGCGGCTTTTCCAACGACCAATCCCGCTTGCGGGCCGCCCAGCAGCTTGTCGCCGCTGAAGGTGACAAGATCGGCTCCGGCCCGCAACGCCTCCATCGGCGTGGGCTCGTGCGGCAGTCCATAGCGTTCGAGATCGACGAGGCTGCCGCTGCCGAGATCGTTCAGGAAGGGAATTCCACGCTCCCGTGCCAGGGCGGCCAGTTCCGGCTCGGGCACTTCGGCGGTAAAGCCGGAGATCGCATAGTTGCTGGCATGTACTTTCATGATCGCGGCGGTTCGCGGGCCGATGGCGCCGGCAAAATCACTGAGATGGGTGCGGTTGGTGGTACCGACCTCCCGCCGGCGGGCGCCGGCGCGCGCCATCACGTCGGGGATGCGAAAAGCGCCGCCGATTTCGACCAGCTCGCCGCGGGACACCAACACGTCGCGCCGGTTCGCCAGGCTGTTCAGCGCCAATAGGACGGCGGCGGCGTTGTTGTTCACGACGACCGCGTCCTCCGCGCCGGTCAGGCGGCAGATCAGGCCGATCACATGGTCGTCGCGCTCGCCGCGCCCGCCGGTCTGGAGATCGTATTCCAGGTTGCAGGCATCCGACGCCGCGGCCATCGCGGCGATGGCTTCCGGCGGCAAAGGCGCCCGGCCTAGATTGGTGTGCAACACGGTGCCGGACAGGTTGAAAATCTTGCGCAGCGGCGGCGCGGCCCAGTCTTGCAAGCGAACCAACGCCTGACGTTCGACGACAACCGCGGCGGCGTCGCGGTCCGCGACTGCCGCGCCTTCGCCCAAGGTGGCGCGCAAGCGATCCAGCGCGTCGCGCAGTTCCTGGACCACCAGCGAGCGGCCATATTCCAGCACGGCGCTGGCGATTTCCGGCCGGCGCAGCAAGGCGTCCACCGACGGTAGGATGGTAGCCGGTGATGCCTTAACCTGCACGTGCTTTTCCCCTGAACGAGGCGCGCACCGTGACACCGGCGACACCCATTCTCAAGGACGTCGTGCTGGTCGGTGCGGGGCATGCCCATGTCGCGGTGCTGCGGCGTTTCGCGATGCGGCCGATGCCCGGGGTGCGGCTGACGGTGATCACGCGGGAAGTGGACACGCCCTATTCCGGAATGCTGCCGGGCTTCCTGGCCGGGCAGTACGGTTTCGACGACATGCATATCGATGTTCGCCGTCTCGCGCGGTTCGCCGGGGCACGGCTGTATCACGCAGAGGCGACAGGCCTCGATCCTGTTCAAAAGCTGGTATTCTGCCGCAACAGGCCGGCGGTGCCGTACGATCTGCTTTCCCTCGATATCGGATCGACACCCGACCTCGCCGCCATACCGGGTGCCGCCGACCATGCCATCCCGGTGAAACCGATCGGCCAGCTGATCGCTCGCTGCGCGTCGCTGGCCGCTCGGATCGCGGACCGAACGCAACCGGCCCGCATCGGGGTCATCGGCGCGGGAGCCGCGGGGGTCGAACTCGCATTTGCTTTGCGGCACCGCTTTTCGCGATCACAGGCGACGATAGCCCTGTTCGGGGCCGAGACCGATTTGTTGCCTGGCTTTTCGGCCAGCGCGCGCCGACGCATCGCCCGGCTGCTGGCCGCGCGCAACATCGACCTCCATGTGGGCCACCGCGTGAGCCGCATCGCGCCTGGGATGGCCCATTTCGACGGGGCGCCGGCGGCAACCCTGAACGAGATCCTGATCGCTACCCAGGCCACCAGCCCATCCTGGCTTGCCGCGGCCGGACTCGCGGTGGATGCGCGCGGATTCTTGCGCGTGTCGGACCGGCTGCAGTCGATTTCCCACCGCGACATCTTTGCCGCCGGCGACATCGCCACGATGGAGGGGCATCCCCGGGCCAAGTCGGGTGTGATGGCGGTGCGCGCTGGACCGCCTTTGGCCGAGAATCTTCGCCGGATGGTGACCGGACGCAAGCTGAGGCCCTTCATTCCCCAACGTACCTGGCTCAGCCTGATCTCCACCGGCGACCGCTATGCGGTCGGTGCGCGCGGGGATCTCAGCTTCGAGGGCGCCTGGGTGTGGTGGCTGAAGGATCGCATCGATCGAAAATTCATGCGCATGTACAGCGATCTGCCGGACATGCCCGCAACGCGGCCGGTCGTGGCACCGGGCGTGGCGGATGCCGCCGGGCAGGCTGCTTTGACGGAAGCGGCGATGCGCTGCGGTGGATGTGCGGCGAAAATCGGGAGTTCGGTCCTGCACCGTGTCCTGGCACGATTGCAACCGGTCGCGTCGGACATCGAACTGGGCCTGGCCGCGCGAGACGATGCCGCCGCCTTTACCGTGCCGGCCGGCAAGGTCCTGGTGCAGTCCGCGGATCAGTTTCGCGCCTTCATCGACGATCCCTTCGTCTTCGGTCAGGTCGCGGCGCACCACGCGCTCGGGGACCTCTATGCGATGGGCGCGCAGCCGCACAGCGCGTTGGCTTTGGCCACGGTGCCCTTCGCGCCCATGGCAAAGATGGAGAACGATCTTTTCCTGATGCTGGACGGGGCGAGTTCCGTGCTGCGCGAAGCCGGTGCCACGCTGATCGGCGGGCATAGCGCGGAAGGTGCGGAGTTGATGCTCGGCCTGTCCGTGAACGGCCTGGCTGATCCAGGCCGGTTGCTGCGTAAATCCGGTATGCGCCCGGGCGACAGATTGATCCTGACCAAGCCGGTCGGTGCCGGGGTGATCTTCGCCGCCGATATGCGCCATCGGGCGCGGGCGCGCTGGGTACAGGTCGCCCTGGCCCAGATGACCCAGCCTGGAGCGGCCGCTTCAGCTGTACTGATGGGGGCCGGCGCCACGGCCTGTACCGATGTCACCGGCTTCGGTCTGGCGGGGCATCTCTTGGAAATGGCGGAAGCCTCCGATGTCGATTGTACGCTCGACCTTGCCGCTGTACCGGTGCTCGACGGCGCCGAAGAATTGATCGGGAATGGCCTCGAGAGTTCCCTCCACACGGAAAACCTGGCTGCCGCATCACGGGTAGGGGGAACCGACGCGTGCCGCGCGCAGGCGCGCTTTTCTCTGTTGTTCGATCCGCAAACCGCCGGCGGACTGCTTGCCAGTCTGCCGCCTGACGGCGCCGAGTCCTGCCTGTCGGCACTACGCGCCGCCGGTTACGGGCAAGCGGCGATCATCGGCACCATGGTGGCCCGCGGACACACGCCCGAGCGCATCCGCTTCATTTAGCGCTTGGGGGGCGCAAGGTCCTGTTGCTGCACGGCCGAACTGGCGGCCGGCGGCGCATCCGGCAGGATCCAATCGCGCAGCGAACGGCGCACCTGGAATTCCAGTTCGACGTTCATGCGATCCATCATGGTCTTGGTCAGATCGTACAGCGTGCCCTGCAGATCCTTGATCTCGCCGCTGCGGCGCTGGGTAACCTCGGCCGTCGCGAAGCCGGCGCGGCGGTTGTCGGAGGTGTAGACATCCAGTTCCACCGCCATGTGGCCGAGTATCTCGTTGCTGCCCTTGATCAGTGACGCGTCCTTGATCACCAGAATGGCTTTTCCGCTGGAGCCGAACGCTTTCAGTCGGTCGTTCGCCATCTGGCGCAACGCCACGATTGGCGGGATCGGCGCCTGGGCGCTCACCTCGTCCCGGCTGGCCGGCACGAAGCGATTATCGACCTCCACCGACGCAACGTTCAGCCGGATCTGCGGCAGGTAGTCGTATGTCATCGGGGGGAAGTCGCGTGGCTTGGGGGGGGCACCGCAGGTGGCCAGGCTTAGAACCGCGAACAGGAGAGTAAAACGTGGAACCAGCCGGCGGATCGAAACCATGCTCACGCGTCATCCTCTACGGCACCGGTTCCCTGTTTGCCGTGCACGGCGTTTCGCGGGAAGCGGAAATGATAATTGCAGAACTCGCAGGTCATGATGATGTCGCCGTCCACGGCCATATGGTTGAGATCGTCGGTCGGAAACGTCTCTAGGATCCCCGACAGCCTGGCCCGCGAGCAGCGGCAGCCATAGGACAACGCCCTGGACCGGTCGGTCGCGACGCCTTCGGAGTGGAACAGCCGGTACAGCAGCTGGTCTGGCGGCAGATCGTCGTCCAGCAGTTCCGCGTCGGTCAGCGTGCCGGCCAGTACCAGCGCGGTGCGCCACGCTTCCTCCTGCTCTTCCGAATCGACCGTGGGATCTATGCCACCGTCGCCCGCGATCCTCTCCAGGATCAACGCACCGGCACGCCATCCATTCTCGGTCGGAGCGCAGGCCAGACGCACCAGACAGCGTAACTGCTCGGAGGTGTCGAAATAATGCAGGGCCATCTCGGCCAGGCTACCACCGGTGATCGAGACGATGCCCTGGTGCCGCTCGCGATCCGGCCCCTGATCCACACTGAACGCAAGGTAGCCGTCACCGAGCAACGCATCTGCCGCAGGCGCGTGGTCGGTATGCAACAGGGCGCCGAGGCGGTCTGCGTCTACGCGGGCGTAGCCGCGCAATTCTCCGGTGTCGGTGCAGTCGGCCAGCAGCATCGGCACCGGGCCGTCCCCCTTGGCATGCAGGCTGAACGAGCCCTGGAATTTCAGTCCCGAGGCCAGGCCGGCCACCAGAGCCAGCGCCTGACCCGAAAGCCGGGTGACCTGGTCCGGGCTGGTGTGGCGGGTCAGCAGGGCATCGGCCAACGTGCCGAGCCGAACCAGCCGTCCGCGCACCGGGCGCCCCGGAATAAAGAACGGCGTCACACCGCGCGGAACCACGATATGGGGGACGGGGGGGCGATCTTTGTCGAGAAAGGCGGGCGTGTCGGACATAACCGTAAGATAGGACGCCACGGACCGCAGAGGAATGCCCGAACGCATGCATGGCATGCAACAAGGCCGGCAGGGTTGCGCCTGGCGGGTAACTGGCTCGATAGGCAGTCCCTGGGCGCCGGGCTAGGGTCTGGAATCGAGCGCGCGAACCGCTGACCCAGACGGATGCGGCAAGGAAAACAGACAGGGGAGACGGGCTATCGCAGCATTGCTGGCATCGGATGGCGCTCGCCGTTGGCTGATTCTGCTGTCGATCGGCATGTCGCGCATCGCCTTCGGCTATCAGTTCCAGACCGTCGGCAGCATCGGCCCCAACCTGATCAGCGAGTTCGGCATCGACTACACGGCGCTGGGCGCCCTGGTCGGCGCCTTCATGATGCTCGGCATCTTTGCCGCCCTGCCGCTCGGGCTTCTGGGCCGCCGCTTCGGCGAGCATCTGGTGGTCGGTATCGGTCTCGCCCTGATGGCGGTAGGTGCGCTGGTATGCACGGATATCGGCGGTGCGTTGGGCGCCACTCGGGCCATCTTCGTCGGCCGTTGCGTGTCGGGGGTCGGCGCGGTGGCGATGATCGTGCTGCAGGGAAAGATGATCGCGGACTGGTGCCATGGGCGGCAATTGATGATGGGCCTTGGCATTTCCGTCTCCGCTTTTCCGATCGGGGTCGGTATGGCGCAACTGATCGCGCCGCCACTGGCCCAGGCCTATGGCTGGCCCGCGGCGTTCCAGTTCGGTGCGGCGATGGCCGCCTTGGCCGCTGCCTGGTTCATCCTTGCCTACCGGCCATCCCCATTCGCGGCTCCGGTGCCGCGGTCGTTTTCGCTTCCCAGCGGGCGGGAATGCGTGATGGTGATGATCGCCGGGCTGATCTGGACCTTCTACACCGCGTCCTATGCCAGCTTCCTGGCCTATGCGCCGGCGATGTTGAATCATCGCGGCGATGCGCCCTGGCTGATCGGGCTGGTGATCACGATCGCGACCTGGGGGAATGTGCCAGCGATCCTGCTGGGCGGCGGCTTCGCGATGCGGCTGGGCCATGTCCGGCTGTTTCTGTTCGGCACGCTGGCCCTCGGTGCAGGGCTGGCCGCGATCGGCGTGGTCGGCTGGCCCATACTCTGCGCCTTGCTGATCGGCGTCGCCGGCTCCGTCCACCCCAGCGTGATCATGGCCGCCGGAACTCTTTCCGCCCGGCCGGAAAACCGCGCCGTGGGCATGTCGCTGTTTTACAGCACCTACTATGTCGGCGGCACCATCGTGCCGACGATATGCGGACGTGCTGCGGATCTCTATGGCGGAGCGGAGGGCGCCCTGTTCGCCGCGTCCGCGTTCACCTTGCTGGCGATCCCGACCTTCCTGCTGCACCGGCGGCTGCGCGCATGGTCGCGGGTGCCCGGGCTGGCTTAACCAAGGGAGCGGCAGTGGCGATCGGGCGCGCTTGCGCCGTCGTCAGAAGACGATTCCGCGCCGCTGCAAGTCGCCGACGACCTGCTCGGCCAGCGATTCGGCCGGTTGCTCCAGCGTCGGCAGATGTAGCTCGGGTGTCGTGGGCGGCTCATAGGGTGCGTCCACGCCGGTGAAATTGCGCAGCTGTCCCGCGTCCGCCTTGGCGTACAGCCCCTTCGGATCTCGCCGACGGCATTCATCCACCGGTGTGTCGACGTAGATTTCCAGGAACTCGCCCGCTTCCACCGTGTCGCGCGCCAATCCACGCTCCGCCCGATACGGTGAGATGAACGATACGAGCACGATCAGCCCGGCTTCCACGAACAGTTTGGCCACTTCGGCGATACGGCGGATGTTTTCCACCCGGTCCGCTTCGGTGAAGCCCAGGTCCCTGTTCAGGCCATGGCGCACATTGTCGCCGTCCAGGACCATCGTGTGCCGGCCCATCGCGACCAGCCGGCGTTCCACCAGATTGGCGATGGTGGATTTCCCGGAGCCGGACAGACCGGTGAACCACAGGATCGCCGGCTTTTGGCTTTTCAGGGTGGCACGTACGGTCTTGTCCACATCCAGCCGCTGCCAGTGCAGGTTGCGCGGACGGGATTTCGCCTCGATCACCATTCCGGCACCGACCGTGTCGCCGGACAGTCGGTCGACCAGAATGAAGCCGCCCAGCGTGTGGCTGTCGGTATACGCCTCGCAGACCAACGGTTGGGTCAGGGAGATCATCACGCGGCCGATCTCGTTCAGCCGGAGTTCCTGGATCGGGACTTCCTCGAGCGTATCGATATCCAGCCTGGCCGACAGCGCCGTGATGGTGCCGCTAACGACGCGGGTACCCAGCATCACGCTATAGGCGCGCCCGCGAAACAAGGGGGTGTCGACCATCCAGACAATCCAGGCGGTCACTTCGTCGGCGGCCTTCGGCAACGGCGAGGCCGCCAGCACGTCGCCACGGGAAACGTCGATTTCGTGGTCCAGCACCAGCGTTACCGCATCGCCCACCGACGCTTCGGCCAGATCGCCGTCCATTGTGACGATCCGCGCGACCCGTGCCTCCACCGCGCCGCTGGCGTTGGCAATCGCGTCGCCGGGGCGAATTTGGCCGGAGGCGATGGTGCCGGCGTAGCCGCGAAACGACGCGTCCGGACGGTTGACCAGTTGTACGGGCATCCGGAACGGCCGGCCGGCCGGTTCGCGGAATGGCTGGGCCGCTTCCAGCGCGGACAGCAGGCTGGGGCCGCCATACCAGCCCATACGCGAGCCGGGGCGAATGACGTTGTCGCCGTCGCGCGCGCAGATTGGAATGGCAGCGAACGGGATGTCGCCCAGCCGATCGCGCAAGGCGTCGAAATCGGCAACGATCTGGTCGAATATATTCTGCTCGAAGCCGACCAGGTCCATCTTGTTCACCACCAGCACGATCTGGCGAACGCCCATCAACCAGGCGATCGCCGCATGCCGGCGCGTCTGCGCGAGCAGGCCTTTGCGGGCGTCCACCAGCAGCACCGCGACATCGGCGGTGGACGCGCCGGTCGCCATGTTGCGGGTGTACTGCTCGTGCCCAGGGGCGTCGGCCAGGATGAAGCGGCGATTTTCCGTCTGGAAGAAGCGGTAGGCGACATCGATCGTCACCCCCTGTTCGCGTTCCGCCGATAGCCCGTCCACCAGCAACGCGTAGTCCACCCCGTCCGTCACGGTGCCGAAGCGCTTGCTGTCGCGCTCCAGCGCTGCCATCACGTCATCGGGCACGCTGCCGAATTCGAACAGCAACCGGCCGATCAGGGTGGATTTTCCATCGTCGACGGACCCGCAGGTCAGAACGCGGAGTAAGCTGGAGGGCATCAGAAATACCCCTCGCGTTTCTTGGTTTCCATCGAACTGTCCTGATCCTGATCGATCAGGCGGCCGGCACGTTCGGAGACCTTCGTGGTTCGCATCTCGGCAACGATGTCGTCCAAATTTCGGGCGGTGGATTCTACGGCCGCGCTGAAGGGATAGCAGCCCAGCGAGCGGAACCGCACCAGTCGCTGCATCGGAACCTCGTCCGGCAACAGGCGCATCCGGTCGTCATCGACCATGATCATCGCCCCGTCACGCATTACCACCGGCCGTTCGGCGGCAAAATACAATGGCACCACGTCGATCGCCTCGGCCCGGATATAGGTCCAGATATCCAGTTCGGTCCAGTTGGACAGCGGGAACACCCGCATCGTCTCGCCGGGGGCGAGGCCGGCATTGTAGAGGTTCCATAACTCCGGCCGCTGCCGCTTGGGATCCCAGACATGGCCAGGTGCACGCACCGAGAAAATGCGTTCCTTCGCCCTGGAGCGTTCTTCGTCGCGCCGCGCCCCACCGACGGCGATATCGTATTTGCCCTCGGTCAGCGCCTGTTTCAGCGCCTCGGTCTTCATGATCTGGTTATATACAATACTTCCATTATCGAAAGGATTGATGTTCCGGGCCAACCCTTCCGGGTTGGTGTATTTGCGCAACTCGAGCCCATGCCGCGCCACGATCTTTTCCCGGAAGGCGATCATGTCGCGGAACTTCCAGGTCGTGTCGATATGCAGCAGCGGAAATGGCGGGCGGGCGGGATGGAACGCCTTGCGTATGAGATGCAGGAGGACGGAAGAATCCTTGCCAATCGAATAGAGCACCACGGGGTTGGCTGCCTGGGCCGCGACTTCGCGCAGAATGTGGATGCTCTCCGCCTCGAGAAGTTTCAGATGGCCAAGGAGCATGTTCGACGATCAATCACGTTCTTCATAGGCATTGTTTACCCTGGACGCTGCGGCCTGTCGCCCCGTAAAGGCTGGAGATAAATTTATTGTAATCATATGCCTGGAACTGCACGATGAGTGGCTTTGGCGTAATGCAAGCCGCTGTCCCTGATACGCCCGCCGGGGTAAACGCGGCTGGAACAAAAGGGTTGTCAGGGTCTGCCCGGCAGCCCACCTATTCAGCGTGTACCAACCAGTGTTTCAACAAGTGGAGTAGCAGGACGTGACGACAGGATTTGACGACAAGGCCTCACGCCGGGATGTTCTTCGGGTGGGCTTGGCCGGCGCCTCTATCGCGGTTGTGGGCGTTGCGGTGGCCGGACGGGTTCAGGCTCAGACCAAGCTTGCGCCAAAGCTGGTACAATATATCGAGGTTTCGAAGAAACCGAACCAGAATTGCGCCAATTGCGTGCAATTCGTCCAGCCGAACGCCTGCAAGCTCGTGCAGGGCGAAATTGCGCCGGGCGGCTGGTGCGTATCCTGGGGCCCAGCACCCAAGACGCCGTCCTGACGGCGCTCAGGCGCGGGACGGAATGCCGATCCCGCGCCGCGTGAGCCAGTTCGGTCCGATCAGGACGGACGATTTTTTCCGGACGTCAATTCGGCACGGATTTCTGCGGCCAAAACAGGGTTGGCACGGCGAAGCTGGCTAGCGCGGAGTGCTGCGGCCACACCGGGGATCGCGGACAATTCCCAACTTTCCAGGAAGATCAGGTCAGCGGCGGACGCCGCATCACGGACCTTGTGGAGTGCGCGCCGCACGGCTTGCGTACGAGCCGTGCCTGCGAACAGCGATGGAATGAACGAGACCAGGGCAGTCTCGGGCTTAGAGGAAGCGGCCTTGGAAATACGGACTTGGGCGTTCATCGAACGGGTCCCTCCTGGGTTAGGCGATCGATGCTTGATTAGGGGTATCGATGCGCCGAGTTCCAGCAGAAAACGACTGTTGGGACGTGAAATAAAAGTGACGACCAAATAAAAGTGATTGAACATGCATCGCTAACGTTTCCTTGAAGCGAATAAACGACAGCCCAATTTTTTGGCGGCGACTATGCAGCAGGCCCTTCCCAAACGTGATGGCCGGTATCCCCAGGGAATACCGGCCATTTGGTTTCTCTGTCGTTAACTTAAGTTGCCCTGTCAGTAACGATAAAGTTCATGCTTGAACGGTCCGGCCGCCGGAGTGCCGATGTATTCGGCCTGTTTCGGGGTCAAAGTGGTCAGCTTCGCGCCGACCTTGGCGAGATGCAGCGCCGCTACTTTTTCGTCGAGATGCTTGGGCAGGGTGTAGACCTGACGCTCATAGGTGCCTGGCTTGGCGGTCCAAAGTTCGATTTGCGCCAGTACCTGGTTGGTGAAGGACGCCGACATCACGAAGCTGGGGTGGCCGGTGGCGTTGCCGAGGTTCACCAGCCGTCCCTCGGACAGCAGGATCAGGCGCTTGCCGTCGGGGAACACGACCTCGTCCACCTGCGGCTTGACGTTTTCCCACTTGTAGTTGCGCAGGCTTTCGATCTGGATCTCGCTGTCGAAGTGGCCGATGTTGCAAACCACCGCCCGATGCTTCATCGCGCGCATGTGATCGAGCGTGATCACGTCCACGTTACCCGTGGCAGTGACGAAGATGTCGCCCTTCGGGGCGGCGTCATCCATGGTGACGACCTCATAGCCTTCCATCGCCGCCTGCAGCGCGCAGATTGGGTCGATTTCGGTGACCATGACGCGGCAACCGGCATTGCGCAGGCTGGCCGCCGAGCCCTTGCCGACATCGCCGAAGCCGGCGACCACGGC
>CAINEA010000307.1 GCA_903847525.1 uncultured Acetobacteraceae bacterium
CCACGATGGCATAGGCGAAACCACCGCCCTCGCCAACCATGCGCACCCCATTGTGCGCCCAGCCCGGGGCCTTCACACTCCCCGCATGGCACTTCCCGCGGTCAGCTTCGTCACCGTCACGCGCGACGGCTTCTTCTTCAGCCGGCTGCTGGTCGAGGCGATCCGCCGGATGGTCGGCGAGCGGGATTACGAAATCATCGTGGTCGATCGCGGCAGCCGCGACGGGTCGCGCGCCTGGTTCCGCGCCCAGCCCGACGTCCACCTGATCACCCGCCGGCAATGGTTCAACCGCTCGCACGGGCACGGCGAGGCGGCCGAGGCCGGCGTGCGCAAGGCGCGCTTCGAGCGGATCGTGCTCCTCGATTCCGACGCCCATCCCGTCGACCCCGGCTGGCTGACCGGCAGCGTCGACCGGCTGGACGAGCGCCATCGCCTCACCGGCGCGGTGTTCGTCGACAAGCACAAGGGCAACCCGCATGGCTGGTACATCCATCCGCACTTCATGGGTTTCTTCCGCAAGGACCTCGGCGGCCTGATCGTGCTGCGCAAGCTGCAGGGTGACGATACCGACACCGGCGAGGAAGCCACCATCCGGGTGCTTGCCGCCGGCCACGAGGTCATCCGCCACCCGATCGAGTTCAGTGAGCGTTTCGCCGTGGGCCATCCCCGCGTGCCCACGGTCGCCGGCGGCGTGTTCCACGCCTGGTATGTCACACGGCTTGAAAAGACCGAGGAAGCCGTGATCCGGGAAACCGACGGCGTTGTCTCTCGCGCCAGCTATCTCGACCCGATCCAGGCGCGGCTGCGCAGCGAATACCAGCTGCCCTATTAGCACCGTATGCATGGTCCGCACCTCTACGTCGACGTCACGACGAACCTCCAGGAACGCGGCCGCCATCCGCACGGCACCACCCGCGTCTCCGGCGGGATTGTTTCGGCCCTGGCGGAAATGGACCGGCCGGACATCTCGTTCTTTGCCTATAGCCGGAATGCCGATCGGTTCGACCTCGTGCCGCGCGACCAGATTCTGGCCTTGTCCACCGCTCCGGTGCCGCCGGACGTGCACCGCGCGGTGGCGCCGCGCTGGCGGCAAACGCGGCTGGCCGGACTGGCGCGGGCCATCAGGCGATCTATCCGCGCGCGCCGGCACCGGGCGCAGCCACCCATTGCTGCTGCGGCCACCGTAACCCCGCCCGAACCGGACATCTTCGAACCCGGCAGCATCCTGCTGTTCCCTGGAGAGCACGATCGGCAGGATTTCAGCCGCCTGAAACGATTGCGGGACACGAAAAGGATCGATCTGGTCTTCGTGTTCTACGATCTGCTGCAGGTGCTCGCCGACGACGATCCGAGGCTGGCGGACCCATCGGCAAGCGACCTGCCCGGCTCGGACTTCATCGCCCGGGAAGCCTCGCTGGCGCTGGCGATCTCCCGGTTCAGCGCCGGCGAGTTCCGCCGTCATCTGGCCCGCCGTGGCGCCATGGGCCCGGAGATCCAGGTGATCCGCCTGGCCAGCAGCTTTCGCCCCGCAGGGGGGGCCGCAGGTGACCCAGCCAGGCCGGTCGCGGGCCTGCAGGAGAAGCAATTCATCCTGACGGTCGGCGACGTCGTGCTTCGCAAGAACCACGCGCTGCTGGCGCGGGTCTGGAAAACGCTGGCGGCCGCCGGCATCGCCGTCCCGAACCTGGTGATCGCCGGCCGGGTGGATCCTGAATGTTTCGAGTTCGTGCGCACCGTCCGGTCCGACCCTGTCCTGGGCTCGCGCCTCATCTTTCTGCCGAACATCGCCGATGACGAGCTGGCCTGGCTCTACGCCAATTGCCGATTCACGGTCTTTCCGTCCCACCTGGAAGGCTTCGGCCTGCCGGTGGCCGAAAGCCTCGGGCATGGCAAGCTCTGCGTCTCGTCGTCGGCATCGGCGGTGCCGGAAGCGGGGCAGGGCTATGCGATCGAGCTCGACCCGAGCGACGAACCGGCCTGGGTCGATACCATCGGCGCGCTTTGCCGCGACGACGCTCGGTTGGCACGCCATGAGGCGGAGATTGCCGCCGGCTTTGCGCGGCTAACCTGGCAGGACACCGCGGCCGATATTCTCTCTGCCATCGACGCCGCCCGGCCTCGTTGGTCCGGACCATGAATCCGGCCTGTCGATTCACCGCGGCGGCATCGGCAGTCAATCGACTTGATCCCCCGCGAACGGTAAGATCGCAGCGGTTACAGGTACCATCGCCTTGAGGCCGTCAGGAGCATCGCAACCCGCCATGGCATATTCGCCCGAAACCCTGCGTCGGTCGTAGTTTTGGTCTGCTTGAACCCGCAATTTCATGACGGTCTGGCGGCGAACCGGCGATCGATAACGCAATCGCCGGCGCAGTTCCCGTTGGCACCCGTGCCGGGGACCTGGGCTGGCCCGTGACCCTGTCGCCCATCACCCGCCGCCGGCTGGCGATCTTCCGGCAGAACCGCCGCGGCTTCGTGTCGCTGTGGATCTTCGCCGCCTTGTTCTTCCTGTCGCTGTTCGCCGAGTTCATTGCCAACGACCGCCCGCTGCTGATCCGCTACGATGGGCACTGGTTCATTCCGGTCCTGCAGGACTATAGCGAGGACGCTTTCGGCCCGGACTTCCTGCCCACCGAGGCCGACTACACCGACCCCGAACTGGCGAAAACCATCAACGCCCGCGGCTGGATGGTCTGGCCCCTGGTGCCCTATTCCTACAATACCGTGGTGAAGAACCTGCCGGTTCCCGCCCCGGCGCCGCCTTCCTGGCGCAATCCCTTCGGCACCGACGACCAGGCGCGCGACGTGCTGGCGCGGGTGATCTACGGCTTCAGGCTGTCGGTGTTGTTCGGCTTCACGCTCACGATCATCTCCTCTGTCATCGGCGTCGCCGCCGGCGCGGTGCAGGGCTATTACGGCGGCACGCTCGATCTGCTGTTCCAGCGCTTCATCGAGATATGGTCGGGCATGCCGGAGCTTTATCTGCTGATCATCCTGGGCAGCGTGCTGACGCCGAGTTTCTGGGTGCTGCTGATCTTCCTGCTGCTGTTCCGCTGGATGGGGCTGACCGGCGTGGTGCGCGCCGAGTTCCTGCGCGGCCGCAACCTGGACTACGTGCGCGCCGCGAAGGCCCTCGGCGTTTCCGATCTCGCCGTCATGTGGCGCCACGTGCTGCCCAACGCGATGGTGGCGACGCTCACCTTCCTGCCATTCATCCTCTCCGGCTCCGTCACCGTGCTCAGCACGCTGGACTTCCTCGGCTTCGGCCTGCCGCCGGGCTCGCCGTCGCTCGGCGAACTCGTGGCGCAGGGCAAGAACAACCTCCAGGCGCCCTGGCTCGGGATCACCGCCTTCTTCGCGCTCGGTTCGGTGCTGACGCTGCTGATCTTCGTCGGCGAAGCGGTGCGCGACGCCTTCGACTCGCGGCGGATGGTCGAATGAGTCTCGTCGAAGTCGAGAACCTGTCCGTCGCGTTCGGCCCCAAGCGCGTGGTGGAGGGCGTGTCCTTCACCCTCGACCGCGGGGAAACCCTTGCCCTGGTCGGCGAAAGCGGCTCCGGCAAGTCCCTCACCGCGCTGTCGATCCTGCAATTGCTGCCGCCGGGCGGCAGCAACCCCACCGGACGCATCCTGCTCGATGGCCAGTCGATGATCGGCGCGCCGGAACGATCGCTGCGTCAGGCGCGCGGCGGCAAGGCTGGGATGATCTTCCAGGAGCCGATGACCAGTCTGAACCCGCTGCACCGCATCGGCCGGCAGGTGGCGGAGGCGATCTCGCTGCACCGTCCCTTGTCCGGCCCCGCCCTGCGCGCGGCGGCGATCGCGGCGCTGGCCCGGGCCGGGTTCGCCGACGCCGAAAGCCGGCTGGAGGCGTTTCCGCACCAGCTCTCCGGCGGCCAGCGCCAGCGGGTGATGATCGCCATGGCGCTGGCCAACGAACCTGCCCTGCTGATCGCCGACGAACCCACCACGGCCTTGGACGTCAGCATCCAGGGCCAGATCCTGGCCGAACTCGCGGCACTGAAGCAGGCGCACGGCTTGGCACTGCTGCTGATCAGCCACGATCTGCGCATCGTGCGCCGCTACGCCGACAAGCTCTGCGTGATGAAGGACGGCGCCGTGGTCGAGGCCGGGCGCGTGGCCGACGTGTTCGCCGCCCCTGCGCACCCCTACACGCGCATGCTGCTGGACGCGGTGCCCAAGGGTGCCCCAGCGCCCTTGCCGCCGGATGCCTCCGAGGTGCTGCGGGCGGAGAATATCAAGGTGTATTTCCCCATCCGCCGCGGCCTGCTGCGCCGGCAGGTCGGTGCGGTGAAGGCGGTGGACGGCGTCTCGCTGACCCTGCGGGAGGGCGAGACACTGGGCCTGGTCGGTGAATCCGGATCGGGCAAGACCACGATCGGCCTGGCCTGCCTGAGGCTTGCGCCGGTTGACGGAAAAATCATCGTCGCAGGACAGGACATCGCGCAGCTGAACGGTCGTGACCTTCGCCGCCTACGGGCCAAGATGCAGATGGTCTTCCAGGACCCCTATGGCAGCCTGTCCCCGCGCATGACCGTGGGCGACATCGTCGCCGAGGGCCTGACGGTGCACGCCCCCGGCCTGACCAAGCCGGAGCGCGACACAAAGGTTGCAGCGCAGTTGGAGGAGGTCGGCCTGCCCGGCGACAGCGCGCTCCGCTACCCGCACGAATTCAGCGGCGGCCAGCGCCAGCGCATCTCCATCGCCCGCGCCCTGATCCTGGCACCGCGCTTCGTGGTGCTGGACGAACCCACCTCGGCGCTGGACATGTCCGTGCAGGCGCAGATCGTCGAGCTGCTGCGCGACCTGCAGCGCCGGCACGGGTTTGGTTACCTGTTCATCAGCCACGATTTGAAAGTGGTGCGCGCGCTGTCGCACCGCGTGGCGGTGCTGCGCCAGGGTAAAATCGTCGAATCCGGCAGGTCCGAGCAGATATTCGACCATCCCACCCAGGAATACACACGCAGCCTGATGCAGGCCGCGTTCGCGCTGGATAGCTGATCCTATTTATCGACCACCACCGTCACGGTCTCGGAAACCACCGACGGGACCAACGGGAAATGCCATTTGTCGCCCACCGCCAGCTGCAGCCGGTGCTCGCCTGGCGGCAGGGTGATCATCGCCTCGGTCTGGCCCTTGCCGAAATGGCGGTGGGCGTCGTCCACCGGAAGCTGTTCGCCCTTGCCGGGCGCCGGCGTGTCGATCAGCAGATGATGATGCCCGGTACCCTCGGCATCTGTGCCGGCCGGCGCGACGCCCATGCCGGACAGGCCGAACTGCACCAGGAACGGGGTGGTCACATGCATCCCCGGGCGCAGATTGATGAAATAGACCTTGGCGCCGGCGGGCGCGGGCGTGTCCTGGGCCAGTGCGGCGGCGCCGGTAAGTGCGAGGTACGCCATGGCAAGTCCGACTTTCTGAGCGATCACTTTTACAAATTCCTTGTTTCTGCCGCCGTGAAACTTCTGCCCGGGAAGACAGCGTCGCTGAAACCGGCCGTGCTGGTCAACTCGCTTCCAATGCTGCCCGGATGTCCCCAAGGCCGCGCAACGCATTGCCGTTCTGCTCGAAATTGGCCGGATCGAGCCAGGCCTGCATCGCCTGCCGCCGCAGCGCCCATTCGTCTTCCACAATGGAGAAATACGCGGAGCTTCGCTGCCGCCCCTTGACCACCCGGTCGGCGCGCAGCGTGCCCTCGTAGGTAAATCCCAACCGCTCGGCGGCGCGGCGGGACGGAGCGTTCAGCGCATCGCATTTCCATTGCAGCCGCCGATAGCCCAGATCGTCGGCGGCCATGCGCAGCAGCAGGAACATCGCCTCGGTCGCCGCGCGGGTGCGCTGCAACACCGGCGAGAACCAGATATTGCCGATCTCGATCGCGGCGTTGCGCGGCTGGATGTCCATCAGCGTGATCCAGCCGGAAGCGAGGCCAGTGCTGACCGGGCGGATCGCCCAGGCCATCGGGTCGTGGTTGGCGGCGATATCGGCCACGAATGTCGCCAGCGCCTTCGCCGAGGGAAACGGGCCATAGCTCAGATAGGTCCAGCTCGCATCAGCCGCCGGATCGCCCGCCTTGGCCGCCAGCCAAAGCTCCGCGGCATGGCGGCGGTGCAACGGCTCCAGCACCACATACTGCCCACGGATCGGCACCCGCCCTGGCAGGGCACGCGGAGTGGGATCGACCTCGGGTCCCACCGGTGGCGCGTTCAACGGGTCAGGCATGGCAATCGCATCTCCGCCATCCCATTGCGGGCTGGTGCCGGCTGATGTGCCACCCATGACCGGTCAGGGCAAATGCCCCCGCTTCATCGCGTTCACATCATCGCGCCCGTTTCGGCCCGGTGCGCATCAGGAACGCCAGCGGCACTGCCAGCGCCGCCGCGAACGCCATCAGCTGGAAGGCGTTGATATAGCCAATCATCGCCGCCTGCCGCTGGATCTCGTTGGACAGCCGCTGCACCCCGGCCATGGTATCCAGGCTCCACTGGCTCGGCAGCCCCGGATACACCAGCACCGGGTTGTACGGCGTGATGTACTCGGTCATCCGTGCATAGTTCGATGCGGTCGAGCGAACCAGCATCAGCACCGAAATGGAAATAAACAGGCTGGAACCGAAATTGCGCACCAGGGTGAACACGGCGGTGCCTTCGGTGATCTGCTCCACCGGCAACGTGGCGAAGGCCATCACCGTCATCGGCGTGAACGCGATGCTCTGCCCGAACCCGAGCATCACGTTGGTCCAGAACACGTCGTAGCTGGTGAGGTTGATGTCCAGCTGCGCCATGGCAAAACCGGCGATCGCCTGGATCAGCAGGCCGCCGGCGATCGACATGCGCGGCGCGATCCGCGTCAGCGGCACGATCACCAGGAAGGCCAGCCAGTTGCCGATCCCGCGCGCCGCCAGCAGCCAGCCGATCGCGCTGTCAGGGAAGTCGCGCAAATCGTGCAGCAGGCTCGGGAACAGCACCAGCCCGGTGAAGGTCAGCATGCCCATCACGAACGCGATCAGGATCCCGACCGAGAAATTCCGGTCCAGCAGCAGCTTCGGGTTCAGGAACGGATGCGACGCGGTCAGGCAGTGCACCACGAAGATCCACAGCGCGATACCGCCGGTAAACGCCGTCAGCACGATCTCCGGCGACTCGAACCAATCGAGCCGTTGCCCGCGATCCAGGATCAACTGTGCCGCGACGATCGCGGTCGACAGCGCCAGGAAGCCGGTCCAATCGAACCGGATACGCTTGCGCTCGGTATGCTCGGACAGTGCGAACCAGACGCATACCAAAGAAGCGATGCC
>CAINEA010000308.1 GCA_903847525.1 uncultured Acetobacteraceae bacterium
GGCTACCTGGGCTGTAACGACTACAGTCCCAAACAGCGACCCGATCCCCGCTGTTACCGCCATCGCGAAAGCACCCCAGAACAGCACGCGCATCGCGCCTTTCATCACGCCAGCGCCACCGGCCTGCGCCGCCATGGCGCCCAGGATCGCCAGGAACACCACTGATATTCCAGCTACCACGGGCCCCAGATAGGCGTCCGGGGCGAGAACCGCACTCAAAAGCGGCATTGCGGCACCGATGACAAAACTCGCCGCAGACGCCACAGCGGCCTGAAGCGGACGAGCGGTCACCACATCGCTGATCCCAATTTCGTCCCGCGCATGAGCCCCCAACGCATCATGTGCCATCAATTGACGAGCGACTTCCATCGCGAGGGCGCTATCCAACCCCCGCGCGACATAGATCTCCGCCAGTTCCTCACGCTCGGCCTCATGGTCCTCGTCCAGCCCCTTCTGCTCCAGCGCGAGGTCGGCCTTTTCGGTGTCGGCCTGGGAACTCACCGAGACATACTCGCCGGCCGCCATCGCCATGGCCCCCGCCACCAGGCCGGCAACCCCGGCAAGCACGACCCCCTCATGGGCGGTATGCGCCGACGCGACACCGACCAGCAGGCTCGCTGTCGACACAAGGCCGTCATTGGCCCCAAGAACCGCGGCGCGCAGCCAGCCGCTGCGGTGACTGCGATGGTGTTCTTCGTGAGGCATGAGACTTCCTAAGAACGTACGGTGAAGGATCGCCGGTCTATAACACTGCTATCGGCCAATCGAACCGGGCAATCGTCGCAGCCAGACAATCGTGCGCAGACTTGGGGTCGTCTCACCGCTTAACAAGCCAGCTTACCTTGATGGCCCAGGTTGGCGGCGAGAGGGGAGGGGCGTTCGTGCTGGCCGATCGGTTGCCGCTTTGACGCCCGCTGGATGACGCGAACTGGGCTGCACGGTCTCTCGTGCGGCCGCTTTCAGCCAACCGGCCACCGTTGCCAGCTCTTTTGCGGGTTGCTCCGTCACCACGGCAAACGCCCCCCGGTAGACGGCGCCGTCATTGCCATCGAGCGAGATCGCCTCGCCCTCGCGCAATTCCTGCCCCCCGATGCGGCAGGTCCGGCGGTCAAGATCGATGTGGAGGCCCGGACAGGAAACCAGACAGACCTTGTCCAGCTGCCGGGCCACGACCGCGCCGTGCGAGGTTCGCCCACCCAAAGCCGTCAATACGCCGGAAGAGCGCGCCAGGCCTTCGATATCACTGGTGGCGATGTCGCGGCGCACCAGAACGACCGCCTCGCCGTCCGCTGCCATCCGCGCCACGGCCTCGCTGTCCAACGCGATCAAACCGCTTGTCACACCGAAACCCGCGACCACGGCATGCGCCAGCGGCGACGGCAGCGGCGACTCGAAACGAGACCGCGCGATCCTGTCGAGCGCGACGCCGTCCAATGACGCCAGCGCCTCCTTGGGCGTCATCAACCCCTCCGAGACGAGATCGACCGCGATGCGCAGCGCCGCCCAGTCGGTGCGCTTGGCGCGACGGGTCTGCAGCAGGAACAGCCGGCGCGCCTGCACGGTGAACTCGAAATCCTGCGCATCGCGAAACAGTGCCTCCAGGCTGGTGCAGGCCTCCTGCAATTCCGTCCAGACGCGCGGCAGGACCCGCGCCAGGCGCAAGGCGTCGCCGATTACCTGCCGCCCGGCCACGACGTCCTCGCCCTGCCCGCCGGCCTGGAAGTCGAAATAGAATTCATGCGCCCCGGTGGCCGGGTTGCGGGTGAACCCAAC
>CAINEA010000309.1 GCA_903847525.1 uncultured Acetobacteraceae bacterium
GCCTGCCCGCTGACCGACGCCACCCGCAACCTGCTCGACCGCCGCCGCCTCGCGCTGCTGCCGGACGGCGCCGGGCTCGTCAACATCGGCCGCGGCGCCCTGCTGGATCAGGACGCGCTCTGCGACGAACTCGATGCAGGCCGCCTGACCGCGGTGCTGGACGTGTTCGTGCCCGAGCCGGTGCCGCCAGGCCATCGGCTCTGGACCACACCGAACCTGATCATGAGCCCGCACACCTCGGCGGACGATCCCAACACCTACAATTCCGACAGCCTGGACATCTTCTTCGCCAATCTACGCGCGCGCCGCGATGGCAAGCCGATGCCGAATTATTTCGACCCGCAACGCGGCTACTAGAGCATGACCGCCGCTGATAGATGCGGCCATCATGCTCTAGCTCTCTGTTTTAACGTGCAATTCCATCGCTCGGTTGAAGTAACCTCAAGCGATATTGCACTAAAGGAACCAAAGCCATGAAATTCTATCGCTTTCCCCAGGCGGACGGGATCGACACGCTGGCGCTGGCCGAGACGGACACCCCACGCCCCGCGCGCGGCCAGGTGTTGGTCCGCATGAAGGCCGCCAGCCTGAACTACCGCGACCTGATGGTCGCCTCGGGCCGCTACGGCCGTGGCACCGCGCCGCCGAACCTGGTGCCGCTTTCGGACGGGGCCGGCGAAGTGGTGGAGATCGGCGCCGACGTCACCCGGGTGAAGACCGGCGACCGGGTGGCGGGCATCTTCATGCAGTCCTGGCTCGGCGGCGAGATCTCGCCGGAAGACCCGCCAAGCTCGCTCGGCGGCGCGATCGACGGCGTGCTGTCCGAGTACATGCTGTTCGACCAGCATGGCCTCGTGCATCTCCCGGCGCATCTGTCCTTCGAGGAAGGCGCGACCCTGCCCTGTGCGGCCGTCACCGCCTGGAACGCGCTGTTCGCCGGCAAGCCGCTGATCGCCGGCCAGAGCGTGCTGGTGCTCGGCACCGGCGGCGTGTCGATCTTCGCCCTGCAACTCGCCCGCGCCGCCGGCGCCCGCGTGATCGCCACCTCCTCCTCGGACGCCAAGCTGGAACAGGCCAAAAAATTCGGCGCCTCCGACGGCGTCAACTACCGCCAGCACCCGGAATGGCATGAACAAGTGCTCGCACTCACCGATGGCCGCGGCGTCGATCACGTGGTGGAGGTCGGCGGCGCCGGCACCCTGCCGCGCTCGATCGAGGCGGCCCGCCTCGGCGGCAACATCCATCTGATCGGCGTGCTGACCGGCGGCGACATCAACCCCACCCCGATGATGCGCAAGACGCTGACCGTGCGCGGCATCTATGTCGGCTCGCGGCAGATGTTCGAGGCGATGAACCGCTCGATCGACCTGCACAAGATCAAGCCGGTGATCGACCGCGTTTTCGACTTCGCCGACGCAAAGGCCGCCTACCACCACCTGAAGGGCCAAACGCATGTCGGCAAGGTCGTGATCCGCATCGGCTAGCTTCCCGTTACTGCGACGGCCCGCGCAGCAGGTCGCCCTTCGCGCCGCGCAGCACATCCCCCGAGGGGGGCATGGGTTCCCCCCGGAGGATGTCGCGCGGCGGCGGGCGGCGGTCGGTGCAGGCCATGCCGCCGGTGGAGAGCGGTGCGGCAACAAAGGCCTGCCCGACAACGCCGGAGGGCACCCCGGGCAGGCCGCGCAGGTTCAGTTCCAGCGGCACGCTCTCCGCCGGCGGAGCGTTCGGGTCCGGCGCGCAGTCGGCCGGCTGGGACCGCGCGGGCGCGGTTAAAGTAAGCAACAGCAGAAAAGCCCCGGGCAAGCGCATCCGCGCATCCTGGGGCGGTCCGGTTAACGCCCGATTTCCACCCCATCTTCCCGCGGCGCGGTGGCCAGCAGCGCAGGAACGAACACCAGGCTGGTCACCAGCGTGCAGCCCAGGCTGATCAGCAGCAGCAGGCCCATGCTCGCCGTTCCCGGATGGCGCGAAGCGGCCAGCGAGCCGAACGCGGTGCCGGTCGTCAGCGCGGAGAACACGATGGCCCGCGCCGTCGCCGAACTCAGGAAATCGCGCCGCCCGGCCCGCCAGTTCATCACGAAATAGACGCTGAACGACACGCCCAGCCCAAGCAGCAGCGGCAGCGCGATGATATTGGCGAAATTCAGCCGCAATCCCGCCAGCACGCAGATCAGCACCGTCAGCGCTGCGGACACCAGCAACGGGGCGAGCACCAGCACCACGTCCAGCAACCGCCGCAGCGTCACCAGCAGGATGATTACGATCGCCCCCAGGGCGAACAGCGCGGCGTTGCGGAACGCGCCGACAATGGTCGCCGCCGTCTCGACAATCTGCACCGCCGAGCCGCCGGCATCGGGCGCCACGCCGCGCACCGCCTCCACGAAGGTGGCAAGGCCCGTCTGGCTGTCACGCGCGCCGGGATGGGCCAGCGCCTGCACGCGCGCCCGTCCGTCCGGCAGCACCCAGTCGCGCGCGATCTCGGGCGGAATATCGGCGCGGGTCGACGGGGTCGCGGTCAGCCCCGCGCGCAGCCGGTCGATCTCCGCCGGCAGGAAACGGATCAGCGATTGCTCGGCCGACAACAGCACGGGGTCGGGCGCGGCGATCAACCGGCGCAGATCGCCGGCGATGGCGGCCAGCGGATGGTCGGCCGGCAGTTTCGCCAGGGCTGGCTCGATCTGCGCCAGCGCGGTGGACGCGGCCATGCGGATCTGCTCGGCGGTCACCGGCGCGGCGGGTTCGCGGGGGGCCAGGGTGGGGGCCAGGATCGCCGCGGCATCCGCCACGATCGCCAGCTTTTCCTTTTGGTTTTCCGGTACGAAGCTGTCGATCGTCAGCACCTCCCCGGTGATCTTCATCGGACCGAGCCGGTCCGCCAGCTTCGCGGCCTCGGCAATATTCGCGGTCATGATGTCCGCGCTATACGGATTGGTCAGCGGCGAGGCCATCAGGTCGCCGAGCGTGACCATCGCTTCGGTCGTCGGATCCTTGGTGTGCAGCGGGTCTGAATCGAAGCTCAGCCGGGGCAGGGCAACCAGGCCCAGAACGAAGATGCCGGCGAAGCCGCCCATCACCGCCAACCGGCGGCGCGCGAGCAGCGCATCGATCGACGCCGCCCACGGGAATCCGGCCTCCCGCGTTTCCGGACCGGGCCGGCAAACCGTGATCGCGGCCGGCAGGAACACGATCGTGCAGGCAAAGGCGATCAGCATCCCCGCGCCGGCGATCAGACCCAGCTCGGCGACCCCGGCGAAATCGGTCGGCACGAACGCCAGGAACCCCGCGGCCGTGGCCCCGGCCGCCACCAGGATCTGCCCGCCCGCCCGATAGGCCGTCGCGCCCAGCGCCTCCGCGGCATCGGGATAATCCCGGTGCGAACGGCGATAGCGGACGCAGAACTGGATGGCGAAATCCACGGCTATGCCAACGAACAGGATGCCGAACCCAACCGAGACCAGATTGAGCGTGCCGACCGCCACGGACGCGAACAGCAGGGTCAGCATCAGCCCCAGCCCGAGCGTGCCGAGGATCGGCACGATCAGCCGCCAGGTGCGCACCGCGAGGAACAGCCACAACGTGATCAGCAGAACACTGACGATCAGCCCGGTGACCATGCCCTGCGCGACGGTGGCGAACTCCTCGTCCGCCAGCGGCACCGATCCGGTGATGCGCACATGCGCCTCGCCGGATTTGACGAACTCCAGCCGGGCGATGGCGGCGCGCACCGCCTTGGTGGCCTCTCCGCCAGGCTCCAGCGCGGCATAGTCGAGCTTCGGCTGGATCAGCACGAAGCGGAACCGGCCCTCCAGATCGTCCAATCCGCCGCCGAGCATGCGGATCCACGACATCGGCGCCGGACGCCCGTCCAGCGCACCCTGCATCGCCTGATGAAAATTCTGCAGCGCCGCCTTGTAGGGATCGAGATCGGCCTGCCCCTGGGTAACGCCGATGCCAAGCAGCGCCAGCGACGCGAACAGCCCGCGCGCGGACGGATCGGCCGCAAGCTGGCCCAGGAACGGCTGGGCATCGATGGTATGCTCCATCAAAGCCTCCAGCGCCGGCTTTTCCAGGAACAGCAATCCCTGCTTGTCGAAATACGGCGAGGCATCCGGCCGCCGGACGGACGTGAAATGCGCCTTGTCGGTGGCCAGCGCCTCGGCCAAGGCGGCGGCGGTCTGGTCGGTGATCTCCGGCGAGGAACCGTCGATCACCGCGACGATCAGATCCTGAAACTGCGGAAACGCCCGGTCGAAGGCGATCGATCGCTGCCGCCAGGGCAGCCGTTCAGAGAACATCTTGTCAGTGTCGGTGCTGACCCCGAGCATCGCGGACGAAACCGCCCCCGACAGCAAGGCCAGCAGAATGCCGCCCAACACAATGGCCACGGCATGCCTGCGGCTATAGTCGACCAGTCGGACGAGCGGGGTCATCGCGGTTAGGAAGCAAGGCCAGGGGCTCTGCCCCTGGACCCCGCTAAGGGCAAGCCCTTAGAACCCGCTTCTTGGTTTGGGGGGGTGACGGGGGGCTTAC
>CAINEA010000310.1 GCA_903847525.1 uncultured Acetobacteraceae bacterium
CGGACCTTGCGCGGTCTTGGTCGGCCCTCCTCGCCCTCCCAAACAATGGATGGTTTCCAAAGGCAAGCCTTTGGCGGGGGGCCAGGGGGCCGAGCCCCCTGGCCTTGCTTTTCCTCTACGCCCCCGCCCCGGACACCCGTATGACACGGGGCCTGATCATTGCCGCGCCGCGTTCTGGGAGTGGCAAGACGACGGTGACACTGGCGCTGATTGCAGCGCTGCGCCGGCGGGGGGTTGCGGTTCGGGCTGGAAAGTCCGGGCCGGACTATATCGATCCGGCGTTTCATGCCGCCGCCGCGGGGACTCCGAGCGTCAATCTCGATAGCTGGGCGATGCCCCCGGGTCTGTTGGGGTCGATTGCGGCGAGGGCTGCCGAGGGTGCCGATGTTTTTGTGATCGAATCTTCCATGGGCCTGTTTGACGGCGTTGGGGACATGCCGGGAAGGCATGGGAGTGCCGCGGATTTGGCTGCACGTTTTGGCTTTCCGGTGGTGCTGGTGCTGGATGTCAGTGGGCAATCGCAATCGGCCGCAGCCGTGGCGCATGGGTTTACGACGTTCGATCCGCTGGTGCGGGTTAGCGGGGTAGTGCTGAACCGGGTTGCCAGCCAGCGGCATGGAGATGGCGCCGGGGCGGCGATCGTTGCTGGCGGCCTGAAATTGCTCGGATGCGTGATGCGCGATCCGGCGATCGGCCTGCCGGAGCGGCATTTGGGGCTGGTGCAGGCGCGGGAGCATGGCGAGCTTGCGGCCTATTTGGAGCGGCTGGCGGATGTAGGCGAGCGCGAGTTGGATCTGGACGCGATCCTTGCCTGCGCTATGCCGTTGGTTACCGATGCGACCAGTCCGGCCGGAAATCTGCCGCCGCCGGGGCAGCGCATCGCGCTGGCGTCGGATGCGGCGTTTAGTTTCGTGTATGCCCATCTGCTGCAGTCCTGGCGCCGGACGGGAGCAGAGATCGTGACCTTTTCGCCGCTGGCCGATGAGGCGCCACCCGATGGGTGCGACTCCTGCTGGCTGCCGGGGGGATATCCGGAATTGCATGCCTCCCTGCTTGCGGACGCTGGGCGATTTAAAGCCGGGTTGGCCCGGTTTGCGGAGACGCGGCCGGTGCATGGCGAGTGCGGCGGCTACATGGTGCTGGGGCAGACATTGCAGGACGCCGACGGCATGACCCATGCGATGGTTGGGCTGCTGGGGCATGGCAGCAGCTTTGAGCGCCGGAAGCTGAATTTGGGGTATCGGGAGGCGACTCTGCTGGCCCCCTGCCCGCTTGGGCCCGTGGGCAGCGTATTGCGCGGTCATGAGTTCCACTATGCCACGACTCCGGATGCCGGCACGGATGCGCCGCTGGCCGATCTGCGGGATGCGCGCGGCACGAAACTGGGCCCGGCCGGCGGGCGGCGCGGTTTCGTGACCGGTTCCTATTTTCACGCCATCGCCCCCGTTGGGGGGCCAGGACAGACATGACCCGATTTACCAGCCTGGCCGAACTCCACGACGCCTGCCGTGATCTGCCTTCCGGCGATGCCTTGGCGGAGGAAGCCGTGCGGGAGCGCCAGCAGAACCTCACCAAGCCGCCGGGCAGCCTGGGCCGGTTGGAGCAGCTGGCAGCCTGGCTGGGCCGTTGGCAGGGGCGCGGGATGCCTCGGCTGGATCGGGTGGAGGTGATCGTCTTTGTCGGCAATCACGGCGTTACCGCGCAGGGGGTTTCACCGTACCCGCCCGCCGTGACCGGGCAGATGGTGGCGAATTTCGCGTCGGGAGGTGCGGCGATCAACCAGTTGGCAGGCCTGGCGCAGGCGAACCTGCGGGTGGTTCCGCTGGAGCTGGATACGCCGACTGCCGATTTCACCGAGGCTCCGGCCATGGATGCGGCCGGGTTCTTGCGGGCGGTTTCGGCCGGCTACGATGCCGTGGAGACCGGCACCGACCTTCTGTGCCTGGGGGAGATGGGCATCGGCAACACCAGCGCCGGGGCGGCGATCGCCGCGGCGCTGTTCGGCGAAGGCGGTGAGCGCTGGGCCGGGCGTGGCACTGGGATCGACGATGCCGGCCTGGCGCGCAAAATTGCCGCGATAAATGCCGGGCTGGCGCGCCATGCGGCTTCGCTGCAGGACCCGCTGCTGGTCGCCGCCGCGCTGGGCGGGCGGGAACTGGCGGCGATCCTGGGGGCGACCCTCGCGGCGCGGCACCTTGGGATACCGGTATTGCTGGATGGGTTTGTCTGCACGGCTGGCGCCGCGCCATTGGCAAGGCTGGTGCCAGGGGGGCTGGATCACGCGGTGATCGCCCATGTGTCCGCCGAGGCCGGGCATCGCGGGCTGGTGGAGGCCTTGGGGATGGTGCCGTTGCTCGATCTTGGGATGCGGCTGGGGGAGGCTTCCGGCGCGGCGGTGGCAGTTCTGCTGCTGCGCGCGGCGATTGTTTGCCACACGGGCATGGCGACCTTCGCCCAGGCCGGCGTGACCGACCGGACGTGAAACGCCGTATCCAGGAGCTGGCCGCCGCCTTCGCGCTGCTGACCCGCCTGCCGGTCGGATTGTTCCTCCCGGCCGGTACGGCGGTGAATTACGGCGACTGCGTCTGGGCGTATCCGGTTGTCGGGTTGAAGGTAGGCATCCTCGGCGGGATCGTTTTCTGGCTGGCCGCGCGGTTCGGCATGCCCCCTGCCCTGGCTGCCGGCTGGACGCTGGCGGCGCTGGTGCTGATCACCGGCGGCCTTCATGAAGACGGTTTGGCGGATACCGCGGACGGGTTCGGCGGCGGGCGCGGGCGGGAACGCAAGCTGGAGATCATGCGCGACAGCCGGATCGGCAGCTATGGCGCGATCGCGCTGATCCTGTCGCTGGGGCTGCGGGGCGCCGCGATCGCGTCCATGGCTGGGCCTGGGGCGGTTCTGGTCGCGCTGATCGTTGCCGGGATGCTTGGCCGGGCGGCGATGATCGGGATCCTGCTGGTCTTGCAGCCGGCGCGCGCGGATGGGCTGGCGGTTTCACTCGGCCGGGTTCCGGTCGGGCCGGCGGCGACCGGTCTGGCGATCGTGGTGCTGGCGGCGGTGGGCCTGTTGACGTTCTCCATGGCATCCACCGGCGTTGCTCTGGCGCTGACCGGGGTCGCCGCGATGGCTTGGCTCGCGCGCCAGCAGGTCGGCGGCTACACCGGCGATGTGCTGGGGGCGACCGAGATCGTGGTGGAATGCCTGGTGCTGACGGTGCTTGCCTCGTAGGCGCTCAGCAGGAAACGATATCGACCCGCCCGAACGCAGGCGCCTTGGCCAGCAGGTCCACCGCCGTGCCGCGCAGTAACGCGGACAGCACCTTCAGCGGGCCGCCATGCGATACCACCACGCAATCCTGCTGTTGCGCCATAATATGCGCATGAAACGACTCGGTGCGGATTATTAGCGCCGCGCCGCTTTCGCCGTTCGGTGGGGCGAAGCTCAGCGGATCGGCCGCCCATAGATCGAGCGCCTCACGAGGCACGTCATCCCATCTCTGGCCCTCCCAGGCGCCGAAATCCAACTCCAGCAGCCGGGCGTCCTGGTGGACGGACGCGTTCGTGGCTGCCGAAATCGCACTGGCAAGCGCCAGGCATCGCCTTGCCGGACTGCTCCAGATCTTGCGCGCGGGAAAGCGGATAAGCTGGCTGGCGATGGCCGGGACGGCGGAACTGCCGTCCAGGCTCAGCGCAACATCCAACCGCCCGTAACATATACCTGCCCCGATTGCCGGAGCGGGATGGCGAATTAGGGCGATCTTCATCCAGCTCTTACTACAATCCAATTCGTAGCCGGGGTAGCCGTTGCTGTTCAGGTTGGCGATGAGGCGGAATGATAGGATTTAACGATCCATTCGCGAAGCCGGACCATGGCGGACGACACACTTTGAACGATGGCCGTAGCGATCTGGCGGTGTCCTTCGGCGGCCAGTAGCAGGTTCTCGCCCATTCCTTCGTAGCCGTTCATGCGGATGTCCTTCCAATGCCGGGTCTGCAGCTGACCCATCTGATGTGAAGGACGCCTCCCTATGCTGCACCGCAACATTAAGCCTGGCCTGGCCAGTCTGGCAAGAAAATAACGCGATCAGCCGGCGACGGGCGGCAATCCCTCCTGCGCGCGGATGTCGTTGATGATCTGCAGCACGCGTTCGCGGAACGGGCGGTACTGCAGGCCGAACTCCTGGATCAGGCGGGTATTGTCGATCAGGTAGTTGCCAGAAATCTCCTTGCCGCCGGTTTCCTTGTCGAAAGTGATCTGGGCATCGGGCAGGAAGCCGCGGACCATGTCGGCGAGGTCACCGAGGCTGATCGTGTGGCCGCCGGAGTTGTAGATGCGGTGGGCAGGCTTGTCGGCGAGGATGACGCGGGCGAATACCTCGGCGATGTCGTTGACGTGGATGGGGATGCGCGTCGTGTCCTTGAACGGAAACGACACCGGCTTGCCGCGGGCCGGCTGGGTGATGCAGTTCACGTGGTCCACCGAGCCGCGCAGTTTGTCCGGGCCGGTGACGTTGGCCGGGCGGATGCCGGTGATCAGCATGCCGTATTTCTCGGAATAGTCCTGCGCCTGCCATTCGTTGAAGATCTTGTGCATGGCGTATTGCACGTTGCCGTGGCGGAAATCATCCTCGTTCACCATGCGGTCGCCGAAGTTCTTCTGCTGGCCGCTGACCGCGAGCGAGCTGGCGTAGACGACGTGCTTAACTCCGAGGATGCGCGCGGCCTCGAAGCAATTGTCCATGCCGAGCACGTTCAGCTTCATGGCGACATGTGGGGCGAGGTCGCTGCCGATGTGGTAGGACAGGTTCATCACCCGGTCCGGCTTGGCGGCGGCCATGGTGGACATGACGTCATCGAACTGGGTGATGTCGCCGCGGACCACGCTGACCTTGTCGCCTAGCGATGCGAAGGGGGCTGCGTTCGTGTTGATGTCCATGCAGACGACCGTTTCGCCGCGGGCGACCAGGAGCGGAATGACCCGTATCCCGATGAACCCCGCGCCGCCAATTACGAATACCGACATTTCCGTCCCTTTCCGGTTGTGGTGCCAGATTAATGTTGGACGCATGGTGCGCGACTCTCGGCGAAGGTTCAACGGGGCGGGTTCGCGCCGCTGTGGTGACAGGTTGGGCGGTGCGGCGCATGATCCGTTGCCTTGGAGGCCCGGAGCAATCGGGTCCGGCAACAAACAGAGGAAACGACCGATGGTGGAGATCCGTCGCCTTGGTCCGCAGATCGGCGCTGAAGTGCGCGGCCTGGATGTGAAGACGCTGGACGATGCCGGCTTCGCGCCGATCTATCAGGCCTGGCTGGATTACAACGTGATCGTGGTGCCCGGGCAGGAGCTGACGGTCGATGATTTCCTGAGCTACAGCCGGCGCTTTGGGCTAATCGAGCCACATCCTTCCAAGAGCACGCGGCATCCGGAGTATCCGGAGATCACCATGCTGGGGATCAACAAATTCGGACCGGACGGCAAGCTGATCCCGGCGGTGTACCGGCGCGGGGCCGAGGGTTGGCATACCGACGGGGCGTATGACGACGTGCCGTTCAAGGCGACGCAGCTGTATGGGATCGCCATTCCTTCCACAGGTGGCGACACGTTGTTTTCCAATATGTATGCCGCCTATGCGGCGCTGCCGGAACGGTTGAAGGCGCGGTTGGAGGGTGTGCGCGGGGCGTTCACCTATGGCGGGCGGCGGCAGTCCAATGCGCTACTGAACCCGGAGGACCGTAACCGGCCGCCGGCGTTTCATCCGATCATTCGCACCCATTCGGAAACGGGGCGGAAGTCGCTGTATTTCGATCCGGGAAAGATCCTGTTTCTGGGTGGGTTCGAGAAACAGGAGAGTGACGATACGATCGAGGAACTGACGGGTTTGATGATACAGCCGGATGCCGAGTTTCGGCATAAATGGCGGGTTGGGGATATCGTGATTTGGGACAACCGGTGCTTGGTGCACAAGGCGGCGGGGGATTATCCGCCGGAGGAGGATCGGATCCATTGGCGGGTTTCGATCAAGGAGCGCAATTAGCCCGAATTTTCCGGATGAAATTGGTTTGCAGACTTCGACCACGCAGGCGACATCCCGCCACGTCACGCAAAACCCTTTGGCGATTTTTGGCCGCGCCGCGGTCGCGCAAGCACGTCGCCTGTTAGCGGTCACGAGCATCCACGAAGAATCGAAACTCGTGCAATCCCTGAGATTGGCCGTGCTCGTGCTCCGCCGATACCGGGATCAAGTCAGAGCTGTTGATGATCGGGGCGTAGCTTGGATGAGCGTCGCAGAAGAAATTCTTGCGAAAAATACAATCTGCCGCTGTTGACGGCGCGGAAGATATGACTGACGGTTGCCTCGGTTGAACCCTGGCAACCACAATGTCGTTCCGAATAGGGAACATATGGAAGAAGAAACGCTCCAATGGCAGACGGTTCGCTCCCTCCGGATAACGACGATCACATCAAAAACATGCAGAATCCCGGTGCCAACAGCTACTGCCCAAACGGTAATCCGATCATCAAATTCGCTGGTTACGAATGGTGGACCAATTACCACTGGAGCCAAGACCAAGGCACATACGTGTGGGAACCATTCAAGTCTGTGTTCGACCCGAAGATTATCGAGCAAAACGCAGACGGTGTCACACTCTGGATCAAGCCTCCCGAGCGCGGTCAAGAGGCATGGAAGACATCCGAACTCGTCTTGGTGCCCAAGCTGGGCTACGGGATGTATGTCGTGACCGCCCGCATGAATGGAGGATCGTTCTCAGACCTCGACCCAAATGCGATCTTCGGCATTTTTACGTATCAATACTCGGAGGCCCCCGCCGGTCTGGGTGCCAATAGGCATCGGGAGATCGACGCGCTTGAGGTATTGCGCGGGGGAAGCAGCAATGCGCAGTTCACGCTGCAGCCGTTTGGAGACTCGCCTCCGCATCCGTGGTCGCCCTTCGTGATTCCACCCAATACCCCCGTTATTACCTCTGTGATGTTGTGGAATGAGGAAGACAACGGACTCATCAAGTCGGCGCACATGTACCTCTTTGCGGGTGACCATGACATCCACAACCTCCCGCCTTGGGACAGCGCGATCCACAGCTGGAAGTCCGAGGGATTCCAAGGTCTTGTTCCCAGGCACACAGCCACCAGTTGCGAGCGCCTGCACATAAATCTCTGGCTTATGCGTGGGGCTGCGCCCGCCGCAGAACAGTCGGTTACGATCACGCGCTTTCAGTTCAAGCCGTGAGTTGGGAGCGCATCGTACTATTGGACGTATAAGTGGCATCACGGCGTGCAGATGGGTGTCCGCCGTGATGCCCGGGCGAACCAATCGTAGAGCCGCCAAGGCCGAAGGGCTCGGCCCTGGCGGCTTCGGGCGAAGAGCCCGACCTTACTGGCCCTATGTAGAGTAATCCGAGAACGCCACGCCGGCGAACCGGGCGCGGTAGTCGGTCCGCACGTTCACCAGCGCCACCATGCCCTCGTTCACCTTGACCTTGGCGCGTTCCAAAGCGGGACGGATTTCCTCGGGTTTGGTGACGTATTCGCCATAGCCACCGAGCGCCTCGCACATCTTGTCGAACCGCGTGTAACCAAGATCGCGGCCGGGCTTTTCGCGCTTGGGGTCGCCGGTCCAGCCGCCGTTCAGGCTGACGACGACGAGGATGGGGATCTTGTGGCGGATGGCGGTGTCGAGTTCCATCGCGTTTAAGCCAAGCGAGCCGTCGCCGTGCACGACGATGACCTGGGTATTCGGCTTTGCCACTTTGGCGCCGACGCCGAAGGGCAGGCCGACGCCCATGGTGCCGAACGGGCCGGAGTTCAGGCGATGGCCGGGGGCGAAGGTGGGCATGGTCTGGCGGCCGTAGTTCAGGGTTTCCTGGCCGTCGACGCAGAGGATGGCGTCGCGGTCCATGAAGTCGCGGACCTCTTCGAGCATGCGAACGGGATGGATGTCGCCATCCTCGGCGTATTTGTTGGCGCCGGCGCCGGCGCGCTTGGCCGCTTCGCCTTCCGCGAGCTTGCCGCGCCAGGCCTTGTAGGTATCCGGTGTGACCTTGCCCTTCAGGCCATCGAGCAACTGGTTCAGCACCTGCTTGACGTCGCCGACGATGGGGATGTCCACGTAGCGGGCGGCGGTGGCGATTTCGGCGGGGTCTATGTCGATGCGGGAGATGATAGCGTTGCCGCCGAAACGCGGCGGCGAGGCGTGGCCGATGATGTAGTTCATGCGGGTGCCGAGCACGAGGATGAGGTCGGCATCGCGAAATGCGGTGGAGCGCATCGACAGGTAGCAGTACGGATGGTCA
>CAINEA010000311.1 GCA_903847525.1 uncultured Acetobacteraceae bacterium
CGCTCGGCGACGGTATTGGAGGTTTTCGGCTTCCACCCCACGGTCATGCAGGAATTGCGCACGCAGCATCCGTATCTGCTGCGCAGGGGACAGTTGGAGCGGCTGGGGCGCAGCGTATCGCTCACCGGCGTACTTGAAACGCTGCGCACATCGGAGGGCAACGCCGAAAGCTCCACCTACTGGTATCGAACCCCCTGTCCAGAACTGGAACAGATCTGTTCCGCCGGCCGCTGGTGGCCGTCGGGGATCGATGGCGACCTGAACCTGTGACCGGACCAATGCCGGTTTCGCGATGACCATTAAGGATAGAAAATGAACTACGTGATTGCAGAAGATGCTGCCGCCACCGAAGCGGTAATTTTGGACCACGGTACCGGCGCCCGGTTGAGCCGGGAGCTTGTCGAAATGATCGCGGCGGAGTTGGGCCCGATCTATATCGGCGAAATGGAAGATAGCGCCATTCTGTCGCTTTCGGGAGAGCGGCTCGCGATCACCACCGACTCCTTCGTCGTGCAACCGGCGTTCTTCGGCAATGGCGACATCGGCAAGATTGCCGTGTGCGGAACCGTCAACGACATCGCCGTCAGCGGCGCCATTCCCCGCTACCTGACCCTGGGGCTGATCCTGGAGGCTGGATTTCCCATGCCCTCGCTACGTCGCGTGATCCGTTCGATCCGCGCCGCCGCGGAGGAAGCCGGCGTGAAGATCGTGGCCGGCGATACCAAGGTCGTTGGTAAGGGCGCCGCCGATCAGATCTTCATCAACACCACCGGCATAGGCGAGTTCCGTCGCCCGCCATTGCGCATGAAGGACGTGCGGCCCGGCGACCAGATCATCCTCAGCGGCCAGATCGGCAACCATGCGATCCATCTGCTGTCCATTCGCGAGGGCCTTGGTTTCGAGCAGCGTGTCGCGAGCGATTGCGCCCCGCTGAACGGTCTGGTGGACACCGCCCTGGCGTCAGTCCCCCAGGGAATGATCCGTTCCATCCGCGATGTGACCCGGGGCGGCCTTTGCGCCGTGATGCATGAATACGCACGGGCCACGAACTGCCCGATGGAGGTCCGCCGGTCCGATGTGCCGGTAATGTGGGAAACCACGATGGGGGCCGATATGCTGGGCCTGGATGTCATCCATCTGGCCAATGAGGGCTGTGCCGCCCTGTTCGTGGACCCCGATCACGCCCAAGCGGTGCTGGCCGCCCTGCATCTGCACCCATACGGCAAGGATGCCGCCATCATCGGCAGTGTCGGCCAGCCGGGCTCCGAAGGCTTCCATCTGACGCAGAAGGACGGTTCCGTCGTCGAGGTCGAAGAGTTGCTCGGGGCCGAAATCCCTCGTCTTTGCTAGCCGCGGACCGGACCATGATCACGCGGCTATACAGGGTTCGTGGCGTGGTGCAGGGCGTCGGCTTTCGGCCCTTCATCCATCGCCTCGCGCGCGACCACGATATTCTCGGCTGGGTGCTGAACGACACCGCCGGCGTGCTCATTCACGCCCAGGGATCGGACGACCGGCACCGGCAATTCCTGGCAGCCATCGAGCGCGATCCGCCACCGGCCGCCATCATCGCCTCCATCGAGGCGACCGATGTTGCCCAGGCAGAAATCTTCGAGGCGTTCCTCATCCGCGAGAGCATCGCCAGCGACGTGGTCGATACGCTGATCCCGCCCGATCTGTCGGTTTGCGCGGAATGTCAGAACGAACTGTTCGATCCAGCCGACCGCCGCCACCGCTATCCGTTCATCAACTGCACCAATTGCGGACCGAGATATTCGATCATCGGCGATATGCCCTATGACCGGCCCGCGACCACGATGGCCGCGTTCGACATGTGCCCGTCATGCTCCGACGAGTACCACGACATCGAAAGCCGGCGCTATCACGCCCAGCCCAATGCCTGCCCAGCCTGTGGCCCGCAATTATCCGTGCACCGGCCCGATGGAACCCGGATCGACACGGCCGACGCCCTCGGCCTCGCTGTCGAAAAATTACGCAGCGGCGGCATCGTCGCCGTCAAAAGCCTGGGAGGCTTTCACCTCGCGGTGAATGCCCGCAGTGAGGCAGCTGTGCGCGAACTGCGCCGTCGCAAGCGCCGAGATTCCAAGCCCTTCGCCCTGATGGTGCGCGACGCCGCCGCGGCGGCCGAGATATCGCGCCCGAATGAACTGGAACTCGCGCTGCTGGCAAGCACCCAGCGGCCGATCGTCCTGGTGCGCAAGCGGCATGGCGTGCTGCCGGAAGCGGTTGCCCCGCGCAATCCGAGTTTCGGGGTGATGCTGCCTTCCACCCCGCTGCATCATCTATTGTTCGATGATGGCCTGGACGTGCTGGTAATGACCAGCGGCAACATCTCCAGCCACCCCATCGAATTCACCAACGAAGGCGCCTTCGCCAGGCTTGCCGACGTCGCCGACCTGTTCTTGGTACACAATCGCGATATCCGCACCCGGGTAGACGATTCGATCGTCAAATGCACCACCCACCCGGAAATCGACCGGCCGGTCATCACCTATGTCCGCCGGGCGCGCAGCTACGCCCCGTATCCGGTTCACCTGTCCGAGCCCGTCGGGCCGGTACTCGCCTACGGGGCTGAGTTGAAGTCCACAATCGCGCTGGGCCGCGGCAAGAATGTTTTCCTCAGCCAGCATATCGGCGATCTGACCAACCGCTCTACCCGGCAAGCCCACGCGGACGCCGTCACCCATCTCGGGCAGTTGCTTCGGATAACCCCATCGGCGATTGCCTGCGACCTGCATCCGCTGTTCAACAGTTCGGTCACGGCACTGAAGGAAACCGATCTGCCGGTCGTGCGCGTCCAGCATCATCACGCCCACATGGCCGCCTGCATGGCGGAAAACGGCCTGTTCGACAGCACCGCGGTCGGCGTGATCCTGGACGGAACGGGCTATGGCACGGATGGAACCATCTGGGGCGGCGAGTTCCTGGTGGGTGGCTACCGCTCGGTGGAACGGCAGGCGCATCTGCGGCCCTTCCGCCTGCTGGGCGGCGATGCGGCGGTGAAGGAACCGTTCCGCGTGGCGGTCTCCCTGCTGCAGGACGCGGTCGGCGATACCTGTCAGGAATTGAACCTGCCGTTCACGGACAGGTTGCAGGACGGTCGCGGTGCATTGCTGGATCGCATGGGAAAAGCCGGCGTGAACTCCCCGTCCACCACCAGCATGGGCCGGCTGTTCGACGGCGTGGCCGCCCTGCTCGGCGTCTGCCCGGTCATTGAATACGAGGCGCAGGCGGCGATCGAGCTCGAGGCCCTGCTGCAGCGCGACCTGGCTCTGACCTCCCCATTGCCCTTCGATCTTTGGGAACAGGACGGCAGGATCGAAATCGATCACCGCCCGCTCATCCGCGCCCTGACCCAGGCCGTGACATCGGGACCGGTCAATGCCGCCGACCTCAGCCGCCGGTTTCACGCCACCGTGGTGGCGATGATCGCCGAGGTTTCGGCGCGGCTCGCAGAGCGTGCGGCCACCCGGACCGTCGTTCTCAGCGGCGGGGTCTTCATGAACGAATACATACAGGCCAACGCCATCGTGGCCTTGCGCAACGAGGGGCTCGCGCCCTATTGGCACAGTAAGGTTCCGCCCAACGACGGCGGCCTCTCCCTCGGGCAAGTGGTCGTAGCGAATGCCCAACTGCAGGCCGCCGGCTACCGCCTATCGCAGGTTGATCCATTGAAAGAGGACGCATGAACATGGACGAAGACAAGATCAAAGTCGCCAGGAAAATGGCCTTCATTACCACCGACCTGCAGCAGGACCTCATCGAGAAAAGTCCGGAACGGATCCAACGTGTGGCCGAAATGTTGCCCTCGGTCGTGCGCTTCCTGCACCAGCTGCGTGAACGCGCCATTCCCATCATCCACCAGCAGCTGGTTTACCGGGAAACCGACCACGTCGAGTTTTTCAATGGAAGGATCCCGTGCCTGGAGGGAACCAAAGGCGTCGAATTCATTCCGGAGATCGAAGCCGACAAGGACATCATCATGAAGAAGCGCAAGGACAGCGGCTTCTATGAAACCAACCTGGACGAAACCTTGAAGGGCCTGGGCTGCGACACCATTCTGCTCGGTGGCATGCAGGCCCAGATCTGCATCCAGACAACCGGCGCCGACGGCTATTTTCGCGGCTACAACGTTATCGCCGTCGAGGATTGCATCACCTCGACCCGCGAGGAAGACAAGCGGCGCGCGCTCGACTGGATCAGCGGCTATTGCGGCCGGGTACTGTCGTCAACCGATATAATCGCCGCTTACGATGCCCACACCCCCATCGAGTTCCCTGTCATCTACACCCCCTGACAGGGTGATATTCCACTCGATGGAATCGTCCTCCTTATCGCTCCGCGCGCAGGCTCAAGGGCCGCATGTCCAGCCCAGTGTTCCGAACATAGGCCGGACATGCCTCTCTCGACCTGGCGACCCCGGACCATTTCGGCGGCAAGGGTTTGGCCGCCGGCCAGAGCGCATATTGCCGCTCGTGATTGATAACGACCTCGAAATCCAAGCTCTCCGGTTCCACCACAGTCTCCGTGGCAGGCGGCAGTTAAGGGTTTGTCATTGGGCACCTCCCAATCGAAGATGATACCGAAAATATTATCCGCACCGAAGCGCCTCACGCCGCCCACCCGGCGATAGGAACGAGCGAGTGGACATACCCGACATCTCTCACTGCGTTCCCTGGCCGCCCGACAAGGGGGACCGTATTCGCGGCTACCATCCCGTGCGCGCCTTCCAGCCGACAATACCGGCCGGCATCGTCTGTTGCAGCACGCCGCAGGACTATGCGCGGGCGGTCCGGGAATTGCCGGCGGCCGGCGCCAACCCGGCCATCGTTGCGGCCACGCGGGC
>CAINEA010000312.1 GCA_903847525.1 uncultured Acetobacteraceae bacterium
GGCGACTTCAACGAGGATCTCCGCCTGCTCGGATTCGACGCACTTCGGGCCGCCAGCCGGGTGCAGATCGCGGCACAGGACGTCGCCCGCTTCATGGAGCTGGCGGCATAGCCGGAACGGGATGAGGGGCGGGTCGGCATCGTCGTCACCGTAGGCGGCGGTCATGCTTTCCTCAGCATCGGAGAGGACCACGCCCACGGCCTTCTGAGAGGGCGATCGGGCAGCAAGCGGCCCGGACCGGCAACCTCGTGGGCCGACTATTTTCCGTCGGCGGCGGAGCCGCCTTTACATCGCGAGACAAAATAGTCGGCTCCCTTCGGTCCTCCGCCGAGGCTTCGGCCCTCCGCTGCGCTGCGGGTGCAAGTCCGTTCCGCCCGCCGCCTTCGTCGCCATGAAGGCCGCGATGGGCGCGGCCGATCCGACAAGGAAAGCCGCGATGACCACCAACCAGGACGACGATTTCGAGCCGCACCACACCTCATCCCCGACCGACCAGGTCCTCCACGAACTCCAGCTCTATGGCTACCGTCCCTTCAACGACGAGCCAGATCCAAGGCCACTTCCAGAAGCGAACATCCTCGCGGGCAGCATCTCCGACATCTTCGACGCCCTCGTGGTGGCGCTGGCCGACACTCGCCTCGAACCCGACCTCGAGGACCTGCTCTGGTCGACGGTGAATGTCTTCCATCGGGCCATCGAACGGATCGAACGCGAACTCGACGACAACGAGCTGGCGCAGCAGCGCTCGCAACGGGAACAGGATGGCAGCGAGATCAAATCAGTCGAACTGGAACGCCTGACAGCGGAAGGCCAGACGCTCATCGAACGCCGCAACGCGTTCGAGCTGATGCGCGATCAAGCGGCTGACCAATTCGAGCACCACACCCATTCGGCCTGGCGGCCGCGCAACGGCTCGAAGGTCAACCATCGCAATCTGACCTCCGCGATGATCGACAGCCGCGACTTCCTGGCGGCGAAGAAGCGCGCGGCGAACCAGGTGCTCCTCCCCCCGGGTCCGAAGGTCGCACTCACCGGCGGGCTCGACTTCAACGACCACCGGCTGGTCTGGGCGAAGCTCGATCAGGTCCACGCCAAGCACCCGGACATGGTGCTGCTGCACGGCGGATCGCCCAAGGGCGCCGAGCTGATTGCCGCCAAATGGGCCGACAACCGCAAGGTCACGCAGATCGCCTTCAAACCCGACTGGACGAAGCACGCCAAAGCCGCACCGTTCAAGCGCAACGACACATTGCTGGAGACCCTGCCGATCGGCGTCCTGCACTTCCCTGGCACCGGCATCCAGGACAACCTCGCCGACAAGGCGAAGAAGCTCGGCATCCCGGTCTGGAAGTTCGGCGGCGCGTGAGCGCCGCCTTTTCTCAATACGTATTGACGTCGAACCGCAAAGGCGGATCACCGGCTTTCCGCAAGACCGCCTTTCAGTCCGGTTCACCCGTCACCGCGATCCGGGCCGCGCGAGCATAGTGCGCCAACTCCGTATCATTCTCGATCAGGCCGTCGAGCAGCGCCTTCATATCGCTCTGATCGGACGCCGATTGAAACGGCCCCGGCTGCCGCTCGATCGCCAGTACCGCAATGGCGAGTGCCTTCTTCACCAGGTGCAGGTCGCGTCCCGTGAATTCCGCCATGCCGCATGCCTCAACCATCATGTCGACTCGTAAGCACACCTTAGCCGATCGGCCAGCGCACCGTGAGGACAACAAGGTTCCATGCATTGTCCGCGACGGCCTTTGAGTGGCGGCTCCTGCCGGCGGGCGCCACCCCGCGTCTATCAGCGCTGATCCTTGGTCCGGCCGAGGGCCTGACGCCATCAGCCCGTAAAGGGTCGGCTTACGCGAAGCGTGCCGCCGCTGCGTCTTCGCCTTCGCGGTGATTGCGGCCCTCGGCCGAACACATCGGGCGCCTGTCGCGCGGGGATGGTCCCCGCCTCAGCACAGGAGCCGGATCAATGTCTCAAGCCCTCGCATTCGCTAACGGCTGGAACCTCGCCATCACTCTCATGGTCTGCGTGGTCGTCTTTCATGCTGACGCTGGCAACTTCGGCGTCATGCTGGCCGCCGAATATGACGGCGATCCCGCCGCCGTCATCCACGAATTCGACCCCTTCCAGCGATGAAGGGGCGCATCCCCACGCAAGCTGGACCGCACAGGGCCAGCGGGATTTCCGCTCCCGCTGGCGCCTGTTTGCGGTTATACTCACGGTCGCGCCGTGGTGGTGGTGGAAGGCGCGACCGTCAGACCTTTATCTCACGGAGTACACCGCCATGATCATCTTCGGACCACTCCTCGTCATCGTCGGCATCGGCTTTATCTGCTGGCTGCTGTTCACCCTCGCTGTCTTTGCGCTACCGTTTTTCGCCGGTCTGACGATCGGCATCTGGGCCTTTCACACGGGGGCCGGCGTGCTCGGCGGCATTGCCGTGGGTCGTGTAGCCGGCGGCGTCACCTTTGGCCTTGGCCAGCTTGCGCTCGCCGTTGTGCCATGGGCGTGGGCTCGGCTCCTGATCATCCTTCTCTATGTCGCGCCCGCCACCGTCGCTGGCTACAGCGCCACGCATGGAATCGCCCAGATGGCGATGCCTTCACCCACCTGGCAGACGATCTTCGCTGTCATCGGCGCAATCGCCGTCAGCGTCACGGCGTTCGTCCGCTTCACCGGAATGGCCGCGCCCGGACCAGCCGGACAGGGCTTAGCGCGGGGCTGACATCATCACGTCGACGGCCGTTGAGGCGGGCCAGATCACGCATTCCGTATGCTCGCGATCCTCGTCGACGAACGCGGAGTGAGGGCCGACTGGCGTCGAAGCTCACCCGATAAATCGCAGAGTACCGGGCGTCGTGGCGGGTTGTTGAGGCGGCATTGCCGAGGTGGCGACGTCTTACGGATATGGCCAACGAAGCGCGTGACGGGGCGTGCAGCCGGAGCTTGGTCTCCGAAGCAGGAGATCCGTTGGTGGCCAGGACGGGGGCCGGATTACCGTCGAATTCACTGGCCAGCCTCCGCGGTGACTCGAAAGTCGGCACGTTCCCCTTGATGTCAGCTCTGTCAGGCCGAGCGCACCGAACGGCCTCTTCGATGGATTGATCTGGCCGAAGGCCGGCTGAAGCCTCGACCGCCTATGGCGCAACAGCGGCGTCAAAACTTTCTTCCCCTGCCGGCTGCGCCGTCATTCCTCGCGAGACAAGAAAGTCCCTCCTTTGCTGTCGAGCCCCTTCGGGGTGCGCCGTCGATCGCCTCCGGCCCTTCGATCACCATCGAGGCCGCAATGGTGCGGGCTCGGAAACAGAGATCAAGGAGAACTACCATGGCGACCATCGGCACCTTCAAGAAGACCGGCTCGAACGAATTCACCGGCGAAATCGTCACCCTCTCGGTCCAGGCCAAGAACGTCCGGATCGTCCCCGAAACCACCCGCTCCGGCGACAACAGCCCCAGCCACCGCGTCTATGTCGGCCGAGTCGAGATCGGCGCCGCCTGGGCCAAGCGCTCCAACGAGGGCCGCGACTATCTGGGCCTCAAGCTCGACGATCCGAGCTTCACCGCCCCGATCTTCGCCAACCTCTTCGACGACGAAGAGGGTGAAGGCTACAGCCTGATCTGGTCCCGCCCCAACGGCCGCCGGAGCGACTGACCCCGCCTACAATGCCCCGCCCGGCTGGTCCGGGCGGGGCATCGCTTCTATTTTGCGAGAGTTCCTCGACCGCCGTCGGCCCAGGTCGAACCCAGAGGCGCACGGCGCGAAGACGCTATTCTTGAGGCTCGGCCGAGACCGCCGAGTCGCCCTTTCGATGAGGGCCTCGCACCAACTCGGCCGCCTCCGCCTCCAGCGCTTCGGCTACCTGACCCAGCACCGTGACGCTCGCCGACACGTCGGCGCGCTCGATCGCGCCAATGTACCGGGCGCTCAACCCGGCCCGTTCGGCCAACTCTTCTTGCGTCATTCCTTTCGCATGACGCAACCGACGCAGATTGATCGCCACGACCTCCTTGAGATCCATGGCGACGATGGAGCCGATATCGGAATCATCGTTCCAGGAACGATCGTTCCGATTCGTCCGAGGGTTATGCTACTCATCCCTGGTTCCGAGCGCTCCTGCACCGTCAACTTGAGCAACGTGATGCGCCATAAGCATCGCGGCGCTGGCTTAATCAGGCGCGAAGTCTGTTAAAATTTGGGGTAAATGAATCCCTACTCCATTGCTTTGATCTCGACGGGGGAAAGATCGCAATGACCGAGGCGCCTTTCTATGACCGGCCGCCGCTTACCGACCGCCTGAACGCCTATGACGAGCAGCATCTGGCGATATACCTTCGGTTGTTGATGGCCGAGGAAGAGGGCGCCGATTGGCAAGAGGTCGTGCTGGCGCTCTTTGGGCTCGATCCAGCGAAAGAGCCCTGCCGCGCCAAAATCGTCCATGAGAGCCACCTGGCGCGCGCCCGCTGGATGACCGAAACCGGCTATCAGCACCTGCTCGAGCCACGGGTGCAGTGAGCCGCCACACGTCTGTTGTACGGGTTGTCGTCGCACGCGATGCAATCATAGGGTCTAGCGCAAAGACCGCGTTTCCGGATGGTCTGAAGCTCCCCGAATAGGGGAGCAAGACGAGAGGAACCGCCATGCCCACAGAGTATTGGCGCTCGCCGGAGACGATCGATCACTTGAATCGCCTCGAACGTCCCGGCTTCGCCGTCGAATTCCTGCGTCGCAACGCCGAATACCGGCGCGACTTCGCCCGAATCCAGCGCCAGATCGCGCGCGATCATGTCGACGCGGAGTCCGCTCGTGCGGATTTCGCCCGACGATGGGGGTTGCGGTTTCGCCCACGACCCGAGCATTCCGGTCGGCTCCGAACCCGTCACCTGGCTGCCAGAACTATCGCCCGGCACGCTGCTGCTCGATGCAGCGCCGAGCGGGTTCGCCCCTGTGGCCCTCGACCCATCCCAACTCGGCTCGATTGTCGCTGACCGAACCGATGACGAGGGCCGGGAGGTCGTCATCGTCGATGCGTCGGGCGAGCTCCACATCCGGCTCAGCAGCGATCTGGCCGCCCGGCGCCCCATGATTCTCCTGCCTATCGGCGTCGTATCGGTCGATCTTCGGCTCGACGTCGCATCGCGCTTCATACGCCGGCTGAGCGGCCAAACCATCGGCCTTCTCCCCCAGGCTCTGCGACTGACGACGCAACGCAAGCGCCGTCTCGTTCAGCTTCTCCATGCCTTCGACATTCACGACATGGGCGGTGGCCCTCGCGACGTCGCGGAAAAGATCCTGCGCTCGGAACAGGCCCAACTTCCATCGGTCGAGTGGAAAGACTCTCACGCCCGGCGCTCGGCCAACCGTCTGATCCACGACTCGATTGCACTCGTCGAACGCGGCTATCTCAAATTTCTGCGCGGCGGCTGATCAGCCACATACCGGCCTTGAGCGCGCACTGCCCCACCATTCATTCCCGCCTTGCCCGTGACGAATTGGACAATCGTCCGCTCATTGCCGCGTGAAGGGGGACACAACCTTCCGAAAATCTTCGTCCACCCCCAACGCCCGGCCCCTCCGCCACCGTGACCTCGACATGCCGCGACTTTGACGCGGCGCTTCGAGGCAACACGGAGGCTTCCCATGCTCGACAGGTCCGCGCAGCTCGCCGCCCGCTACGTCAGAACCCATGAGGCGGCGCGCATCCTCGGCATCTCACCGCGCACGCTGGAAAAGTATCGCTGCCACGGCAGCGGTCCAACTTTCCGCAAGCTCGGCGGTCGCGTCGTCTATGCGGTGGGCGATCTCGAAGCCTGGGCCGACCAGGCGGCCTGTCGCTCGACGTCGGATCCTCGATACGTCGAGGCCCGCGCCGCCGGCCACACGCATCGCTGAAGCGGCGCTCGTCGATGTCGTCGCCCCGCCCCATCACAGCCAGCGAACGGAGCAAGCTCGACCCGTTCGTCGTCGCCACCGGCGACGCCAGCCCGCGCGATCAGCGCGACTTGATGGAGCGGCCGTTCTTCTCGCTCGCCAAAGCCAAGCGCACAACTCCGATCCACTACGCGGCCGGCGATGTCCACGTCGAGGTCTACGCCGTGCCCGAACACGGCATGGCGACCATTTGGGACGCCGACGTGCTGATCTGGGCGGCGAGCCAGATCGTCGAGGCCGAAAACCTCGGCTTCAAAACCTCGCGCTTCCTGCGTTTCACGCCCTACCAGCTCCTCACAGCGATCGGACGGCAGACGGGCGCCCGCGACTACAAGCTCTTGAAAGGTGCGCTCGCCCGCCTGCAGTCGACCGTCATCCGCACAACCATCCGCAACGGCGAGCATTGGCGGCGGCACCAGTTCTCCTGGATCAATGAGTGGGAGGAATGCACGACGCGCGACGGTCGCGTCGAGGGCATGGAGTTCGTACTTCCCGATTGGTTCTACCGCGGCGTCATCGATCGCTCGCTCGTCCTCGCCATCGACCCCACGTATTTCCGGCTGACCGGCGGCATCGAACGCTGGCTCTATCGCGTCGCCCGCAAGCATGCCGGCCGCCAGCCCAAGGGTTGGCTGTTCGAGATCGCGCATCTCCACCAGAAGTCCGGAAGCCTGGTGCGCGTCTCCGATTTCGCGCTTCAGATCCGGCGCATCGCCGCTCGCCAGCCGCTGCCCGGCTATCGCTTGCGCGTCGAGTGGCAGGGCCGCCGCGAGATGCTTCGCATCCTTCCGGCCCACTTATCCACAGTCCCTGTGGATGGCGCTGTGGAAACGCTCGGGACTTCGCACGCAAACGGTATCGGGACTCCGCACGCAGCCCTATCGGGACTTCGCACGCACGAACCGCAGCTAACGCTTTGGCCAGAAACGACGATTCCGGGCCTTAACTTAGAGTCTAACTCAGAATCTAACTCTTGTAGTTGGCCCACGCGATCTGCGGATAAGCGCGCCACCCCCGCTGCGCAGACCTCCGAACCACCAGCACGGCAGCCGTCGCTGCCCTTCGGCCGCAAGCCGGGAGGGAAGAGATGATCGTCGCTCTGCTCAACCAGAAGGGCGGCGTCGGCAAGACCACGCTTGCGCTTCATCTCGCCGGCGAGTTGGCGCTGCACGGCAAGCGCGTCACGCTGATCGATGCCGACCCGCAGGGCTCGGCACTCGATTGGTCGCAGCAGCGGGCGCGGGAGAACGTCTCTCGGCTCTTCGGAGTGGTGGGTCTCGCGCGCGACACGCTCCATCGCGAGGCGCCCGAGATCGCGCTCACCGCCGATCATGTCGTCATCGACGGACCGCCGCGCGTCGCGGGGCTGATGCGCTCGGCGCTCTTAGCCGCCGACCTCGTGCTGATCCCGGTACAGCCGTCGCCCTTCGACGGCTGGGCCTCGGCCGAGATGCTGGAGCTGCTGCGCGAAGCGCGTGTCTATCGCCCGCAGATCGCGGCGCGCTTCGTGCTGAACCGCTGCGCGGCCCGCACGATCATCGCTCGCGAGACGGCCGAAACGCTCGCCGATCACGATCCGCCGGTGCTCACCAGCACCATCGGCCAGCGCGTCATCTTCGCCGACGCCGCACAGTCCGGCCGGCTCGTGTTCGAGCTCGCCGAGCAGAGCGCCGCAGGGCGCGAGATCGCGGCGCTCGCCGCTGAAGTCTCGAGGATTGCGCCATGAGCGCGCGTGGCGCCCGACGCGGCTTCGCCGCCCGGCCCGGCGACGCCGAGAGCTGGATCAAGACGCCTGACGCCTCAAGCCGTCGCGGTGACGAGCCCTCCGCCTTCACCGCGCGCCTGACGATCGACGTCACGCCGGCGCTGCGCGGCCGCATCAAAGTTGTCGCGTTCCAGCGCGGGATCACCGTCGCCGACATGCTGCGCGACCTCTTCGCGCGCGAATTCCCCGCCGATCCCGGAGAGTCCTCATGAACGACAACGAGCCGTCGCCGCCGCGTGTCGTGCCGTCATCGCATCGGCGCACCGTCGCACTCACCCATGTCGAACTGACCTGGATCGAGAAGAAGATCGAGCACTGGCTACGATTCGGCCGGCGTGCCGAGGAGAAGATCCTCGATCGCCGCCGCAGCATCTCGAGCTTCAAGCCAGGCAGCATTTTCGCGTTCGTGCGCTGGGCGTCGAACGACTTCGGCACCGTCATCTCGCGCATGGACATCGTGCGCGCGGTCGAGCCTGGCGCACGTCTCCAGACGCTGCCTTTCGTGCGCCCTGGCGGCGAGATCCTGCTGCGAGTCGATAGCTGGCCCAAAGTCGAGCGCGTGCTGCAGGCGATCGACGCCGTCGAGACACTCGACATCGATCCCGCCGACGCCGCGCCGGAATACTGGCGCCACCTCCACAACCGTCTCGCTGCCGGCCATGAAGCGCGCCCTTACACGCGCGATCAGCATGCCGCTTGGCTCAAACGCCGGAGCGTCACGCTATGACCCGCTTCGGCTATGTCATGACGACGTATTTCGCCATGCTCGTCTTCATCGGCTTGGCTTTCGTCCATCCGGCGCCGCGCCTGATCTGGAACGCCACGGCGAGCACGCCGACTGGGCTCTATGCGCTCCATCCGCCCGGACAGCTCCACGCGCTCGAGCTGGTCGCCGTGCGCGCGCCCGAACCGATCGCCAGCTACCTGGCCGATGGCGGCTTCCTGCCCAAGGGCGTGCCGCTGCTGAAGCATGTGATGGCGCTGCCCGGGCAGACTGTGTGCCGCGCAGGCGACGCCATCACGGTCGATCACATCGCCGTCGGCGCGGCGCGTGAGCGCGATCACCTCGGCCGCCCGCTGCCGCGCTGGAGCGGCTGCCACACGCTCGGCCCCAGCGAAGTCTTCCTCATGAACCCGACCGTCCCGGACAGCCTGGACGGGCGCTATTTCGGCCCGCTTCCCACCACCGCGATTGTCGCCCGCGCGGTCCCCTTGTGGACCGACGAGGCCGGTGACGGCCGCTTCGTGTGGCGCGCCGCCACCGATTGACCCGCTTCTCACCCCGCCAACAACGGAGATTTCCCATGGCGCAGATTGGTCAGTTCACCCGCGACAAGTCCGGCTTCACCGGACGCATTCAGACGCTCTTCTTCTACCGTGACCTCTCCCTCGTTCCGGCCGAATCCTCCGATGCTGAGAACGCGCCGGACTATCGCGTCCATCTCGGCGACGGCGACGGCCCTGAGATCGGCGCGGGCTGGAAGCGCACCGGCGAAAAGGCCGGCGAGTACGTCTCACTCGTCATCGACGATCCCGCACTCGCGCAGCCGATCCGCGCCAACCTCTTCCAGTCGGGCGACGACAAGTCCGCCTGGGTGCTGAACTGGAACCGCCCGCCGAAGCGCGGCGATCGGGGCTGATCGGATGCGGCGCGCGCTTCTTCTGCTCACCAGCGTGACGGCGCTCGGTATGCCCGCCGTCGCCGTCTACGCCCAGGCAACGCCGATCGCGGTGAGGTCGGCAAGTGATTCCTACGCCGGTCTGATTGCCGAAGCGGCCCAGCGCTTCGCCATCCCTGAGGCGTGGATACGGGCGATCATGCGCATCGAGAGTCGTGGGGATCGCCGTGCCGTCTCGCCCAAGGGCGCGATGGGCCTGATGCAGCTCATGCCCGAAACCTGGGCTGCGCTTCGCGCTCGCTACGGCCTCGGGCGCGACGCGTTCGATCCGCACGACAACATCCTGGCGGGCGCCGCTTTCCTGCGGGAAATGCACGACCGCTACGGATCGCCGGGATTCCTCGCGGCGTATAATGCCGGGCCGGGGCGATACGAAGATTATCGCGACCGGCATCGTCCGCTACCGCCTGAAACCGTCGCTTACGTTGCGGCGCTTGTCCCTTTTGTCGGGGACGGCGCGACCGATGGGCCTGTCCTCGTGGCGGCCTCCGGTCCGCCGTCTTGGACACAGGCCCCTCTCTTCATCACGCGATCGGCAAGCGCTGAACCTGTCGATCGCGCGCCATCCAAACAGCCGTCGAGCGATGCGCCGGCTGCCATCGCGGTGCGCGACCTGTCGGCCATCGCACCGCAATCCGACGGGCTGTTCGTCCACGTTTCCGCAGCGGGGCCGAAACCGTGATCGCGCCGCTCTCCCGCCGATGTGCCGCTACATCACCTCAGTCAGCTCGCGCTTTCCTTGTCCGCTCGGCGGCTTCTGACGTCCCCAGAGGCTACATCGCAGCTATAGAGCGCGATTTCGCAGGCGGGCGCGGCACAGCGTCCTTCCGGGAAGAAGGAAGGGCAGGCAGGGGAGGAACGCAGAAACCAACCGACCGAGGGCGAGATAAAAGGCCGCAAGGTGCGGCTCGGTCGGTTGGTTGTTTTTATTGGGATTTTTCAGCGATCCGGCAATGTGCGGCCCTGGGGCGCAAGGTGCGCCGGACCCACAACGCTTTGCCGGAGCTGACTTTTCCGCACATTGCCGGGGCCGGCGATGGCTGACGAGAACGATTTCCAGCCTCGCCCAGGCCGCATCCGCTCAACCCGCAGCCAGCGCGCGAAGCCCTTCGTCGCCCAGGCGCTCGCGGCAGCGCAACGCGCCGGCGGCGGCGTCTCGCGCCAAGGTCTCTTGCGCAGCGGACGGCGCTCCACCTTCGGCCGCGGCCGAGCCGCCAGCGTTCGGGCCAACCATCTGCTGACGGGCCGCTCTCGTCTGGTCACGGTGAAGACCCGCGTCGTCCGCCATACCGCTCGCGCTGCGCCGCTCGCAGCCCACCTCGGCTACCTCCGGCGCGAGGGCGTCACCCGGGACGGGGAGAAGGCTAGGCTGTTCGGTCCCGAGACCGAGGACGCCGACCCCAAGGCCTTCGCTGAGCGGGGCGAGAAGGACCGCCATCACTTCCGCTTCATCGTCTCGCCCGAGGACGCGCCGGAGATGGCCGACCTCAAGGGTTTCGCCCGCGAGTTGGTCGGCCAGATGGAGAAGGATCTCGGCACCAAGCTCGATTGGGTCGCCGTCGATCACTGGAACACCCAGCATCCGCACGTCCACATCATCGTGCGCGGCGTCGCCGACGACGGGCAGGACCTCGTCATCTCGCGCGACTACATCAAGGAAGGGATGCGCGCCCGCGCCCAGGACCTGGTGACGCAAGAGCTGGGGCTGCGCAGCGATCTCGACATCCGTCGCGCGCTCGAGCGCCAGGTCGACGCCGAGCGCTGGACCCAACTCGACCGGCAGCTCGTCCGCGACGCCGATCGGCACGGCGTCATCGACCTCGCGCCGGATGCGGGACGCCAGCCTGATCCGTTCGAAGCGCTCAAGGTCGGACGATTGCGGCGCCTGGAGGGTCTTGGTCTCGCGCACCAGCTTGGGCCGGGCCAATGGACGATGGATGCCGCCGCCGAGACGACTTTGCGCGAGCTCGGCGAGCGCGGCGACATCATCAAGCGCATCCACCGCAGCCTGACCGAGCGCGGCATCGAGCGGGCGGCGGCGAGCTATGTGCTCGCTGGCGAAAGCCTGGATGTCCCGATCCTCGGCCGCTTGGTCGATCGTGGCCTCGACGATGAGCTGAAGGGTACGGCCTACGCTGTCGTCGATAGCGTGGACGGGCGGACCCACCACATCAAGCTCCCCGATCTCGACGCCGCCGGCGACAGCGCGCCGGGCTCGATCGTCGAGCTGCGCAAGTTCGACGATGCGCAAGGCCGGCGTCGCGTCGCCATTGCGGTGCGTTCCGACCTCGCCATCGAAGACCAGGTGACTGCGAGCGGCGCAACCTGGCTTGATCGCCAGGCGGTCGCGCGCGATCCGGTGGCGCTCGGTCAGGCAGGCTTCGGCGCCGAGGTCCGCGAGGCGATGGATCGCCGCGCGGACCAGCTCATCGAGCAGGGCCTCGCCGAGCGACAGGCGCGGGGGATCGTGTTCGCCTCCGGCCTGATCGGAACGCTTCGACGCCGGGAGGTGGAGGCGCTGGGCGAGCGGCTCGCCGCCGAAACGGGCCAGCCGTTCAATGGCGCGGCGACGGGCGAGTATGTCTCCGGGACCTATCGGCAGCGCTTCGCGCTCGCCTCCGGCCGCTTCGCCATGATCGATGACGGCCTCGGTTTCCAGCTCGTGCCCTGGACGCCCTCCCTCGAAAAGCAGCTCGGCCGCCACGTCTCCGGCGTCACCCGCGCGGATGGCGGCATCGACTGGGGCTTCGGCCGCAACCGGGGACTCGGGCTGTGAACGAACCTTCCAATCATCGACCTCAAGAAAGGACGTCTTCTATGTCCGCGACCAAGATTCTCTGGGGCCAGGTCATCACCGTCTTCGCGATCGTCCTACTGGCGATCTGGAGCGCGACGGAGTGGACGGCCTGGCGCCTCGGCTTCCCCCCCCAGCTCGCGCACCCGTGGTTTGAGCTGCTGCATTTACCGTTCTACCTTCCGCCTGCCTTCGTCTGGTGGTGGTACGCCTAC
>CAINEA010000313.1 GCA_903847525.1 uncultured Acetobacteraceae bacterium
CGCTCCGTGGTCAGCACCGCAAAGGCCAACGGCCGCTCCGTCCTCGGAGACCTTCGCACCGTGCTGGCAAACGTGTCAGCAAGTCAGGCCGCGGGAACGGTGGGGTGAGCAATTACCCTTATTTTTCGCCGATTTCCACTTGGTCGATCATTCGCCAAACAGGCTGACAGAGTTTGAATGGATAATGCAAGAAATTCGACTGGATGGTTAGGTCAGCGTCCGGTCGGGGGGTGTCCATGAGGGTCTACATGCCGCCAGCAAAAAAAGGTGTCTGGACAGCAGGCTTACTCGCGCGCGTAATTACACGCCCAAAAACAAGCCTGCAGGAAACCTCCAATGAGCGCAGCCGCGATCGCCCCCTATAGCGTCGATGCCTACAACATGTCCTGGGACTCCGAGAACAAGATCCACGATGACGCGGTCGCCAAACGCTTCGGCTTCAGTGGCGGCCTGGTGCCTGGTGTCGACGTCTATGGCTATATGACGCACCAGGCCGTCGCCCGTTGGGGGAACGCCTGGCTGACCCATGGCACTGCGAACTGCCGCTTCATCAAGCCGGTCTACGACGGCAAGATCGCCACCGTGATTGCCTCTGAAACCGCTGATGGTCTAGACATCCAGGTCGAGTCCGAGGGTGTGCTCTGCGCCACCGGCAGCGCCGCGCTGCCGCCGCCGGTCGCTCCGCCGGCACTTATCGGCTTCACCGCCGTCGATGTCCGCGCCACCCGTCCCCCCGCCAGCCCCGCCTCTCTGGCCGAGGGCACCTGGCTCGGCATCGCGCCCTATCCGGTAACCCCGGAATACTCCGCGCAGTACCTGAAGGATCTGCGGGAGGCCGACCCCCTCTACGCCAACGAAGGCCTGGTCCATCCCGGGATCATCCTGCGCGCCTGCAACTGGGCGCTGTCGCACAACGTCGTGCTCGGCCCCTGGATCCATGTCGGCAGCCAGGTGCAGAACTTCGCCGCCGCCCATGTCGGCGACGCGCTCACCATACGCGCCCGTATCGTTCGCAACTACGAACATAAGGGCCATCTGTTCGTCGACCTGGACGTGCTAGTGCTAACACGCGATACCAAGCCGGTCGCGCGTGTTGCCCACACGGCGATCTATCGTCCACGCCAAGTTGTCGAAGGCTGACCCTGCTATGATCCAACCGGAATTCCTGCACATCGAAATCGCCGACCATGTCGCCGTGGTCACGATGGACGCGCCGCCCGTCAATGCCCAAAGCCGCCAGTTGCAGGATGAAATCTCTGCCATCTTTGACTATTTGTCCGACGATGACGACGTGCGCGCTGTGGTTTTCACCGGTGCCGGCAAGGTCTTTTCCGCCGGTGCCGATATCAAGTCCCGCGGTTCCATGCCAAAGACGGGCGGCGCCCAGCGCCAGCATCTGCGCAGCGCCCGGGAAAGCTACCACTCGATCGTTGAGTGCAAGAAGCCGGTGATCTGCGCCATCAACGGCGCGGCGCTCGGTGCCGGCCTGGCGCTGGTGGCATCCTGCGACATTCTGGTCGCCTCCGAAAACGCCTCGCTCGGCCTGCCGGAGGTTACCATCGGCCTGATGGGCGGCGGGCGTCACGCCCAACGCCTGTTCAGCCATTCCCGTCTCCGTCGCATGATGCTCACCGGTTACCGCGTGTCGGGCGCCGAACTGTACCGGCTCGGTGTGGTGGAGGCCTGCGTGAAACCGGCCGACCTGATGGAAACCGCCATGGGCCTCGCCCGGGAAATCGCCGCGCTCAGCCCGGTCTCCACCCAATTGGCCAAGCACTCGTTGAACGTGATCGAGGAAATGAGCCTGCGCGACGGCTACCGCTTCGAGCAGGACATGACCATGCAGATCGGCAAGACCGAAGACGCCAAGGAAGCCATGAAGGCTTTCGTCGAAAAACGGAAACCGGTCTTCGTCGGAAGGTAATAACCAGTCTTCACCGGGTGTTCGAAATCCGGTATCTACTGGCGGGTAGAGTTTATCTGTCGCCGGTAGGAGAGCGCCCGTGAAGCTGATGTGGTTCCACCTGATGCCCTACACCGAGCTGCCGGAAGATTTCCGTACGCAGCATCCTTCGGTGTGGGTCGATATCGACGCCAAGCTGTTCGACGCCAAGCGCGCCCACCATATGTACAACGACTTCATGGACGAGCTAGAATACGCCGCGGAAGTCGGCTTCGATGCCATCTGCGTCAACGAGCACCACTCCAACGGCTATGGCCTGATGCCGTCGCCGAACCTGATCGCCTCCGCCCTGGCGCGTCGCACCTCCGACACCGCCATCTGCGTGATGGGCAATTCGCTCGCGCTGTACAATCCGCCGACCCGCGTGGCGGAGGAATTCGCCATGATCGACTGCATCTCCGGCGGACGCCTGATCGCCGGCTTCCCGGTCGGCACGCCGATGGACACCTGCTACGCCTACGGCCAGAACCCCTCGATGCTGCGCGAGCGCTACATGGAGGCGCACGACCTCGTGGTGCGCGCCTGGACCGACAAGAACACCTTTGCCTTCAACGGCCGCTACAATCAGCAGCGCTACGTCAATATCTGGCCCCGCCCGATCCAGGACCCGCACCCGCCGATCTGGGTGCCCGGCGGCGGTTCGGTAGAGACATGGCACTGGTGTGCCGAGATGGACTACGTCTACTGCTACCTGTCCTACTACGGCTACAAGGCCGGCCAGGCGACGATGCAGGGGTTCTGGGACGAAATGGCCCGCCTCGGCAAGGACCGAAACCCGTACCGCGCCGGCTTCCTGCAATTCGTCGGCGTCGGCGAAAGCCGCCAGCACGCGTTCGACCTCTATTCCGAAGCCGCCGAATACTTCTACGGCCGCTGCCTGCACGTGGACCCTGCCTGGGCCACGCCACCCGGCTACACCACCGAAGCCAGCATGCGGGCCGGCCTGGAAAGCCAGGTCCGCAAGGCCGCGGACTCCGCCGTCCGCGGCAAGTCCACCGGCGAACGCTTCGCGTCCACCTCGCGCGACATGCAGGGCATCGTCGATAACGGCTATGTCATCATCGGCTCACCCGACGAAGTGGCGGAACAACTGCGCGAGGTTGCCACCAACCTGAACGTCGGCCACCTGATGCTGCTGCTGCAATACGGCAACATGAGCAAGGAACTCACCCGCTACAACACCAGGCTGTTCGCCGAGCAGGTGAAGCCGAAGATCCAGGGCATGTTCCCGGATTGGGAAGATAAATGGTGGCCGAACCCGATGGCCGCCGGCCAGCAGGCCGTGCCATCACCGTTCAGCCCGCGCATGGCCGCCGAATAAGCCAGGGGATTAGGCGAGGGGGTTACAGTCGGCGGGCCAGCCGCCGGAGCCTTCCGGCGGCGGCCTGGATGGCTGAGCGCAGCAGAAAAAGCCGTTCATGCGGCGTGGTCCGTCGTGACAGGACGCGATTGCGGGCGGGGTTGCGGCCGAAGCGGCGGATCAGTTCGCGCTGTCCGCGGGCATGCGCCGCCCAGGCTTTGAAGATCGCCAGCTGACACGCGGGCGCCTCGTTCGCCAGGCGCTCGAAGCAGGCGACGGAGGGATCCTGGTCGGCCAGGCGTTCGGAATGAAAGAGCGGCAGGTAGAAGAACAGCCGTTCCACCGGCTGCATTTCCAGATCCATTCCAAGGCGGATGCCTTCCAGGCTCAGCGCCACGGCCTGGGCGTCGCCGGCGAAGGCCCGCGCCGTGCCGCGGAAACTATTCCGTGTCATCTGGTCCAGCAGCAGGATCAGGGCCAGCCGCCCGCGGGCGTTGGTCGCCCAGGCGTTGAGCTCGCCGCGCAGTGCCTGGTCGACATCCCGGCCGTGGCTGTCGCGCACATGGCAATCGAAGGACGAGCTGCGGTGAAACCATCGGCCCATGTGCGGTTGCAGGGCAGTCTGTGGCGCCGTGCTGTCCGCAAACCAAAAGCTGAGTATTTTCTCGGGCGTGTCCACCTGTGTCTCCTCCGGCGAAGGCGATCAGGCGCTTATTCGCTCTACCTCCGCCCCGTCGTGACGGCTGGGTCCGGAAGCGGCTCCCTCGATTTCCGCCAGTTCCGCGACCAGCGGTGCTAGGTTGTCGGCCCAGGCGAAGCGTGCCCGCGTGGCCGCAACGATGGCCGGGTCGGCGCCGGCCGCCGGCAATTCCCGGAC
>CAINEA010000314.1 GCA_903847525.1 uncultured Acetobacteraceae bacterium
ACCCCGCAAGGGAACGCGTTCCCTTGACCCTGATACATTGGTTTCTTGGGAAGAGGGCCAGGCGATAGCCCATCAACGGCTACGGCGGTTCGGCCCTCTTCCCAAGAAACCAGTCCATGGGGTTGAGGGGACGAGTCCCCTCACGGGTGCAGGGCGGAGCCCGCCGGGGTCTGGGGCAGAGCCCCAGCCTTGCCTGGCGGCAGGGCCATGAGCGGCCTGTCGGCCGGGGTTCGGCATCGGACGCTGATCACGATCTGCGCGATGGCGGCGACGTTGATGCAGGCGTTGGATTCGACCATCGCCAACGTGGCGTTGCCGTATATGCAGGGCAGTCTGTCGGCGTCGGCCGATGAGATCACCTGGGTCTTGACCTCCTACATCACCGCCGCTGCGATCATGACGGCGCCGGTGGGTTGGCTGGCGGCGCGGTTCGGGCGCAAGAATTTGATGCTGGTCTGCCTGATCGGCTTCACCATCACGTCCATGATGTGCGGGGCGGCGCAGTCGCTGGCGCAGATCGTGGTGTTCCGGCTGCTGCAGGGCACGTTCGGCGCGGCTTTGGTGCCGTTGTCGCAATCGATCATGCTGGACATCTACCCGCCGGAAAAGCGCGGCATGGCGATGGCGATCTGGGGCGTGGGCGTGATGCTGGGGCCGATCCTGGGCCCGACCGTCGGCGGCTACCTGACCGATTTGTACAACTGGCGCTGGGTGTTCTACGTGAACCTGCCGGTTGGCATCGCGGCGGTTACCGGGCTGGTGATCTTCATGCCCGGGGAGGCTTCGCGCGGCGGCATGCGCTTCGACTGGACCGGTTTCGGGGTGCTGGCGCTCGGCATCGGTTCGTTCCAGCTGATGCTGGACCGCGGACATGGCCAGGACTGGTTCAACTCACCGGAGATCATCGTCGAGGCGGTGCTGGCCGCGCTCGGCACGTATCTGTTCATCGTGCACATGCTGACCGCGCCGCGCCCGTTCATTCCGCCGGCGGCGTTCAAGGATCGCAATTTCTGCGCCGGGCTGGCGCTGATGTTCTCCGTCGGCGTGGTGCTGGTCGCCACCGCCGCGCTGATGGCGCCGTGGCTGCAGACCCTGGCGAACTATCCGGTGGCAACCGCAGGGCTGGTGCTGTCCCCGCGCGGGATCGGCACCATGCTGTCGATGCTGGTCGGCGGCCGGCTGACCGCGCGGGTCGATCCGCGGCTGCTGATCGGCATCGGCATCGTGATGCTGTCCTACTCGCTGGAGATGATGGTGGGCTGGACACCGGACGTGTCGCAGCACGACATCATCGTGGCGATCTTCATCCAGGGCTTCGGCCTGGGCTTCGTGTTCGTGCCGCTGCAGGTCCTGACCTTCGCGACGCTCCGCTCGGAATTCCGTACCGACGGCACGTCGATGATGTCGTTGTTCCGCAATGTGGGCAGCGCGATCGGCGTGGCTATCACCTCCTCGGCGTTGGCGCATAATGTTCAGGTCGTGCATGCGCAGATCAGCGAGTCCGTGACGCCGTTCAACCGCGCCTTGCAAGCGCACCGCGTGCTGGACCCGGCGACGATGCATGGCGCCGCGCTGCTGGATCAGATCATCAACAAGCAGGCGCTGATCATTGCCTATATCGACGATTACCGGCTCTTGATCTTTGTCTCGCTGCCGGCGCTGCTGCTGCTGTTCCTGATGCGCAAGCCGCCGGGCGCGGCGGCTAAGCCTGACCCCGCCCACGCCGCAATGGACTGACGCGCCGCGCCGCGGCGGCCAGCAATTCGGCCTGGCGGATCGGGGCCTGGGCGATCAGCGTTCCGTTCTGTACGAAACTTTCATGCGATGCCCGGGCCTGTGAGAGGCGCAGCCTTGGGTCGCGCACCAGGCGCGCCAGCGCGGCGAACCAGTCCGCTTCGGTATTGGCCACCAGCGTCGCGGCCGATCCGCGATAGGCGGGAACGTCGGATGCCAGCACCGAAAGGCCGAGGGCCGCATAGTCCAGCGCCTTGATCGCGGATTTGCAGCGGTTGAACGCGTTGTCGGCCAGCGGCGCGATGCCGATGTCCCAGGGCTGCGCGACCTGGGTCTGGCCGAGCATCCAATCGACGAAGCCGGGATAGGAAGCGCGGGCGTGTTGCGGCGGGACGAGGCGATGGACGCCGGCCGGCAGGTCGTTTTGCGTGGTCACGCCGATGATTTCCATCCGCACGCGATCGCCGAACACCGTGTGCAGCCGGGCGAGCGCCGGCGCGACGATGGCGAAATCGGCGTCGTGCGTGGCGGTGCCCATGTAGAGGATCCGCAGAGGCCCGCGCGAGACGGGGGAGCGCGACGGCACGGCGGACCAGATGCGCTCGTCCAGCCCGTTTGCCACCACGCGGGCCTTCTGTCCGGCCGCGCCCAGGGCAAGCCGCAATGCCTCGGTGGACACCCAGACGGCATCGGCATGGCCGAGCATCCGCGCCACCAGCTTTGCGCGTGGGCGCAGGATGACGGCCTCAGGGTGGTCGCGCGGAATGTTCAGCAGGTCGTCGTCGAGATCGTACAGCAGGCGGATGGCGTGCGCGCGGCAATGGGCGGCCAAAGCGTCGGCGGTGCCCGTGTCCACGGCGTAGCGCTGGGTGACGAACAGGTCGGCCTGGTAGCGCAGCGCCTCGGCGGGGTCGGCCAGGACGAGGTCGATCGCGCCGGCGGCGGCGAGGTGGTCGAGCGGCTGGAGCAGGCGAATATAGCCGCAGGGCGTCGGTGTGCCGTTGCCGAAACGCTCCGGCAGCACGACGACCGAAACCCGGCCAGGGCGGCGCAGGTCCATCAGCCCGCTGGGGCGATGCGCCGCCGGCCGCACTTCGACGGCGTGGATTTCACCGGAACGGGCACGTCGGCCGGGTTTGGGCGTGTCGCCGAGCAAGGCGGTGCGGACGGCGGCGAAGGCGTCCAGCCAAGTCTGCGCCGGGGCGCCGGGATCGACCAGCCAGGTCAGGCGCCGGCCGGCGAGGCGCTCGGGGAAGGCGCCGATGTTGGCCGCGACGATGGGCAGGCCGGCGGCGATCGCCGCGTCCAGGCCGTCCGATCGCGGATCCGGCCATTGGGTCGGCAGCCAGACGACATGCGGGCGCGCCTTGTGCAGGGCCGCCGCACGATCGGCGGGATGATCCCCGGCCGCGAGGATCTGGATGTCGATCTCCGGCCGAGAGGAAGTCTCCTGCACCGAGGCGAGTGCCGCGGCCCCCTTGTGAGTCTCGGCACCGAAGACCGCGACGCGCAGCCGGCCGCGCGGGGTGATCTTCGGCATGGCGAGCTTCCATGGGCCGCCGGTGGAGGCGAGCACGACCACACGTCCGGCAAGGCCGTGGCGCTGCAGCCGGGCCAGGGCATCCAGGCTTGGGCAGATCACTCGCCCGGCCGCGCGGAAAAGCCAGTCGTGGCTGCGCCGCCAGGTCAGGATGTCCGTCGCGCCGAGCCGCGGGCGGGCTGCGATGCAGGCGTTGCAATCTGCCGGACCGGGTTCGCCGCAATACTGCGCGTCCGGCCAGGGCAGCAGATAGCGCTGCGGACAGATGACGAAGTAGTCCTGCAGGGTGAAGTCGAACGGCACGTCGAGGGCGTGCAGGAAGCCGCGCAGGTCGAATGGGTGTTCCGGCACGTGGCGGATATCGACGCGCTCGACGCCGGCATCGGCAAGCACGCGCACCAGATCGGCGATGCGATCGGGCGGCAGGCGGTGCGCCGTGGCATAGCCGGGAACCGAAAGATCCAGTCCGCGCGAGGTTACCCGCAGGAGCCAGGCGCCGGATTCCGGAGAGGCATCCACATCGTCGCCGGTGATGACCAGGTGGACCGGGTGCCCGGATGCGGCGGTTTCGGGCCGGGCGGGAAATGCCGCATAATCGGTGGCGAGTTCGGTCGGCCAGCCGTGCGCGGCGCCGGTCGTCAGGTGATAGAGCAGCGGGTTGCCGCGCGCCTGCGGGTGCTGGCGCGCGTACCAGGCGGCATCGAAGCGGGGGTGCGGATCCAGCAGGGAGGCCGCCCCGGTCTGCATATAGTGCAGCAAAGGCGGCAGGCCGGATTCCGCGACCTGGGGGTATTCGCGGGCATACCAGGCGCCGTCGAAGAAGGCGTTGGGGTCGCGGCCCTCGGCGAGGCCGTGCGCTGCGAAGTGGCGCAGCGCCTCCGCCTCGGGCACGTCGGGGTAGCGTTGCGCGTACCAGACCGCGTCGACCAGCACCGCGATCGCCTGCGTCGTGTCCATGTCAGGTTCCTACCGCGAGCAGGACCGCCGCACCGGCGGCGAGCGCGATCATCGGATGCAGTTCGGTCAGGGTCAGCAGCAGGGTGGAGCCGGCGGTGACGGCGTAGGCCGGCCAGTCGTGCTCGGTGCCGCGGATCAGGGCGATGCCGCTGCCGAGCGTGAGGCCGACCGCCACCGGGGCCAGCGCGCGTTCGGCGAGTTCGCGCCAGGCCGAGCGGGCAGCGCGGTCCCAATAGCGCGCGGCGAGGTGCACGATGACGCAGGACGGCGCGAACATGGAAATGCCGGCCACCAGGGCGCCGATCACCCCGGCCGCCTTGAAGCCGATCAGCAGCACGATCAGCGCGCCCGGGCCGGGGGTGGCGCGGGAGATGGCGAACAGGTCGAGGAACTGGCGCGCGGTCAGCCAATGATACTGGTCCACCGCCGCGCGCTGCATGTCCGGCAGGACGCCGTTGCCGCCGCCGACCGAGAGCAGCGACAGCACGACGAACAGACCGGCCAGCTGGGCGAGGACGCCGGTCATGCCTGGCTCCGTTCGGCCCAGGCGATGAGCAGGCTGGCCGGGATCATCACCACGAGCACCCAGCCGAGCGGCACGCCCAAGCCGAGTGAAGCCGCCGTGGCGACGACCACCGCGATGGCGCCGAGCCGGCGGATGTTGCGGCGGAACAGGCGCAGGCCGTTGGCGAGGTTCAGGCCGATGGCGCCGGCGCCGATCCCGGCGAGGGCAGCGGCGAACCATGCGCCCTGCGGCAGCGCGTTCATGCCGAAATACAGGCCACCGGCCAGCAGCACGACCGTGACCGGGGCGGCCAGCATGCCGAGCACCGCGACCAGCGCGCCCAGGCCGCCATGCAGCACGGTGCCGACATAGACGGCGATGTTGACGCCGTTCGCGCCCGGGGAGATCTGCGACAGGCCGACGCCGGTGATGAAGCGGCGGTCGTCGATCCAGCCACGGCGCTCCACCACTTCGCGCCGCGTCCAGCTGGTCATGCCGCCACCGAAGCTCATCGCGCCCATGCGCAGGAACACGGCGAAAATATCGCGCAGCCGTGGATTTGTGGGTGGGCGTGTCTTGCGTGTGGGCATGGGTCCATTCAACCCTGTTCCGTGTGGCCTAGGTAGCAGGCAAATCGGGAGAGCGGCATGGAATACCGGAATTTGGGAAAAAGCGGCCTGAAGGTGTCCCCGCTGTGCCTGGGAACCATGATGTTCGGGGCCGCGACCGATGAGCCGACCGCCGCGCGGATCGTGGCGCGGGCGCAGGAGCAGGGGGTCAACTTCATCGACACCGCCGATGGCTATGCCGGGGGGAGTTCGGAGGAAATCACCGGGCGGGCCATCGCGGCCAATCGGTCCTGGTGGGTGCTGGCGACGAAGATCGCCAACCCGACCGGCAAGGGGCCGAACGCGCGCGGGCTGTCGCGCCGGCATGTGATGGATGCCGCCCATGCCAGCCTGCGCCGGCTGGGGGTGGAAACCATCGATATTCTGTACCTGCACAAGGAGGATCACGCGACGCCGCTGGCGGAAACCGTGCAGGCGCTGGGCGACCTGATCCGGGAAGGCAAGCTGCGGTATTTCGGCGTTTCGAATTACCGGGCGTGGCGGGTGGCGGAGATCTGCCGTATCTGCGACGCGTTGGGCATCGACCGGCCGGTGGTCAGCCAGCCGCTGTACAACGCGCTGAACCGCGAGCCGGAGATCGAGCATCTGCCGGCCTGCGGGTATTTCGGTCTGGGGGTAGTGCCGTACTCGCCGCTGGCGCGCGGGGTGCTGACGGGGAAGTATCGCCCGGATTTGCCGCCGCCACCGGGCACGCGGGCGGGGCGGCAGGACCGGCGGATGCTGGAGTCGGAATGGCGGCCGGAAAGCCTGCACATCGCGGTGGAACTGGCGGAGCATGCCAGGGCGCGGGGGATCACGCCGGGGCAGTTCGCGTTGGCCTGGGTGCTGAACAACCGTTTCGTTACAGGGGCCGTCGGCGGTCCGCGCACGGAGGAGCAGTGGGAGGATTATGCCGGCGCGCTGGCGTATCGGTTGAACGCGGAGGACGAGGCGCTGGTGAACCGGCTTGTGGTTACCGGGCATGCCTCGACGCCCGGGTACAATGATCCTTCGTATCCGATCGAGGGGCGGGTGGCGCGGGGGGGATAGAGGTAATCGAACGCCTGGTCCTGTGCGGTTCCGGACCTGCTTCGGCCTGACGCAGTCAACCAGCAGTCTTGGCTACACGTCAGCACTGCGCCCGTATTGGTAGGCTAGCCAGTCTAACCGATGGCCAAGATGCGAACATATTCTGCGGTCACTTTGCCGGCAGAGATGGAATTGGGAGGGGTCAGTCCGCCCTGGCGGAAGCCACGAAAAGGCCAAACATCTTTATGTCGTGACCGCGCGATGTCGTGATCAAAAGCCAATTATCCTCAAGACTCCCCTCATTCTCAGATAGCCGCGAAAGTATTGTGGAAGACCGGTTGCTCGGCGAGCATTGCGGCGAAGCGCTCGACGAGCGGGGCCAGTTGCTGATCGGGCATGTTCGGCATGAGGTCGTAGAGCATAGC
>CAINEA010000315.1 GCA_903847525.1 uncultured Acetobacteraceae bacterium
CGCCGGAACCGCGCCACCAGCGCCCAGACCACGACGATCGGCAACCCGAGCGCCGGCGTCTGCGCCACCGCCCTCACCGGCGCCAGGCAAAGCCCCAGCAGCACGCCCGCGAGCATGGCGTTGGCCAAAGGCGCGGGAATGGCCGCCACCCACCGGCCCAGCGGCCGCCACAGCCCCGCCGCCACGATCAGCGCGCCGCAGACCAGGAACGCGCCGACGGCCGCCGCGAATCCTCCCTCTACCGCGCCGGAGGTGGCCAGCAGCGCCCCGCCAGGGGTCGACCACGCAACGCTGATCGGCAGCCGCGTGCGCAAGCTGAGCCAGATCGCGCAAACGCCCATGGCGATCGACAGGGCCATAAGGCCGGAGGCGGCCTCTTCCCGGGTCGCACCGACGGCGGTCAGACCCTGCACGATGACGGCGAAGGAACTGGCGAAGCCCACGAACGCCGCCAAAACGCCGGCGGCGAAGGCCTGGACCGAAAAAGCACCTAGCATCGACCAATCCCTGCCCATTTTTCCTACGTGCAACAGGATCGGCCAGTCTCGTCGACCGATTCGCAAGTGATTTCGGCAGTTCTCATCGCCGATTTTCGCCGCGTGAGTCGATCCCGGCCGTATCTGTCATGGCGTGGAGTCCAATTTATTGGGATGAGTCCCAAATATATCGATAAATTGATACAATATCATTTAGCGCATTGATTTTCTTCGGATATTTCTTTCGTAACAGTGCAATGAGAGACAAAGTGCAACGGCAGGCATATCCGCACTGCCAATCGGTGTAAAAGCTTTGTATCATTCAACCTATGGACCAATCTCCTCATATCCTCGTCGTTGACGACGACCGTGAAATCCGTGACCTCCTGGTGAAATTCTTCGAGAAGCACCAGCTCCGGGTCACTGCCGTGCGCGATGCGCGGGAGGCCAGACGCATCTGGACGACGGGTACTTTCAACCTGGTCGTGCTCGACCTGATGCTTCCCGGTGAGAGCGGGTTCGACTTCGCCCGTTGGCTGCGCGCCAACGCAGAAGTGCCGATCGTCATGCTGACCGCCATGGCCGACGAAACCGACCGGATCATCGGTCTGGAACTCGGCGCGGACGATTATGTCGCCAAGCCGTTTAATCCGCGCGAATTGTTGGCCCGCATCCGCGCCGTGCTTCGCCGCGCCGGAGAACACAGCGCGGCGCCGAAAACCGAGAATCCCACGCGCAACCTGCGTTTTGCCGGTTGGATCCTGGAACCCGCCCGCCGCCGGCTGTTGAATCCAGATGGGGTGGAAGTGCCGCTGACCGGTGGCGAGTACGACCTGCTGGTGGCACTGGTGGAACGCGCCAACCGGGTACTGACCCGGGACATGCTGCTCGACCTGCTACGCGGCCGCCAGGCCGGCCCGTTCGATCGCGCGATCGATGTCGCAGTCAGCCGCCTGCGACGCAAGCTCGAGGATGACGGTCGTCACGCCCAGATCATCAAGACCGTGCGCGGCGGTGGTTACGTGCTGGCGGCAACGGTAGAGCGCATCTGACGCGATCCCGGCCCCGCCCGCCAGTTCAGCAAAGAGCCCAGCGATGCTAAGGTTCTGGCCGCGTAGCTTGGCGTCGCAAACAGCGCTTGTGCTACTGCTCGGCCTGGCGCTGGTCCAGGGTGCCGGACTTACCATTCATGCCCTCGACCGGCTGGACCTGCAGCGCCTCGCGCAGGTCCGCGAGGTATCCGCCCGTATCATGGGCCTGTACCGTCAAATGGCCGCCGCACCACCACAGGAGCGTGACTACGACCTTGGGGAGGGTTGGCTGCCGCCCGGCTACGTCGCCACCGTGTCGCAGAACCCCAAGACCCCGACCCTGGAAGTTGCGCAACCCTGGATGCAGCGGCTGGTGGTGGTTAATCTCAGCATGGCCCCGCTGCCGCCCCAGCTTCGCCCTCGGGAGGTCCGCATCTTCGGCGGCGTGGAGGAAGGGCGGATCATGGTCTCCCTGGCACTTCCCGCCCGCGCCTGGCTGAATGTCGAAGCGCGGATCGACCCGCCGCGTCCCTGGCATTCGCCGAGCTTCCTCTACGCGTTCCTGGCCATGACCCTGGCCGCGGCCTTGCTCAGTCTGTGGGCCGTCCGCCGCCTGACCGAACCGGTGCGCACCCTGGCCGCGGCCGCCGAGGCGCTGGGGCGGGATGTCAATGCCCCGCCGCTGCCGGAAACCGGCCCGACCGAGGTTCGCACCGCGGCGGCCGCCTTCAACCTGATGGCCGACCGCATCCGCCGTTTCGTCAAGGACCGCACAGAACTGCTCACCGCGATCGGCCACGATCTGCGCACGCCGATCACCCGCATGAAACTGCGCACCGAATTCATCGATGACGATGAAACCAGGCGCAAGATGCTGGCCGACCTGGACGATCTGGAGGCGATGGTCTCCGCCACCCTCGCCTTCGGCCGCGACGCCGCCACGTCCGAGCCGGTCGCCTCGCTCGACCTGGCCGAATTGCTGCAGACCATCGTGGACGAGACCGCCGACACCCATCCGGACAAGCCCGACCATGTCAGCTACAACGGCCCATCCCACCTCACCATCACCGCGCGCCTGCTGTCGCTGAAGCGGGCGCTGGCCAATCTGGTCAACAACGCCATGGCCTATGGCGGCAGCGCCCATGTCCACCTCATCCCGCCCGATCCGCACGCCGAGCCCCCGGTCCTGACCATCGAGGTCATCGACAGCGGGCCGGGCATTCCCGTCGACCAACTCGACCGTGTGTTCGAACCGTTTCACCGCCTGGAAGTCAGCCGCAACCGCGAAACCGGCGGCACCGGCCTCGGCTTGTCCATCGCCCGCAACATCTTCCGCGCCCATGGCGGGGATGTTGTGCTGGTCAACCGCCGCGCCGACGGCCAACCCGGTGGTGGCGCCAAAGCCGTGGTCACGCTGCCGGCCTGAGGGCATTTTTGGCGCGCCGCACGTTCCGGCGCGTGTTGCCGTGACCCGGCTTGCCCCCGGGCCAGCCCGGACGTTACGCTCCGGCGTGGCTGCCCAATCAACAACCAACATCGGCGGTCATGCCGGTCCCGCAGCAGGTGCGGGCACCGGACGGCAACGATCCAGATGATGACCCAGGGGGGAAACATGTCGCTCAAGCGCTCGGCGATCGCCGCGATCGCCACACCGATTCTGACGCTTCTCGCGTGCCTGTCCGTGCCCGCCCAGGCGTCCCCCCCGCTGCCCTGGGTCGCCAGTTGGACAGCCTCCGCCCATGGCCCCTATCCGGTGGGCAACCCGACCGCGCAGCCGGAGCTGAAATACGCGATCCCGTCCGCCGATACCGGCCTATCGGATCAATCGGTCCGCCTGATTGTCCGGCCGGACATCTGGGGCCAGCGTACCCGCATTCGCCTCTCCAATGCCTTCGGCACCAAACCGGTCACGTTCGACGGCGCCTATGTCGGCCTGCAAAGCAGCGGCAGTGCCGTGGTGCCGCGCACCAACCGCCCGGTCACGTTCGCCGGGAAGGCCAGCGTCACGGTTCCGCCCGGCCAATCGGTGCTGAGCGACGCGGTCCTGCTGCCCTGGGTCAAGAACCCAACCGATCCGATGCTGGCGAACCGCAAGCTCGCCGTCAGCTTTCACGTCGCCGGCGACAGCGGTCCGATCACCTGGCATGCCAAGGCGCTGACCACCTCCTATCTGTCGGGCCCGCACACCGGCAAGCACGGCGCGGAGGAAACCGAAACGGGCTTTCCCTTCTCCACCACCTCCTGGTACTTCCTCGATGAAGTGGACATGACCGCGCCGTATGCCGGCACGATCGTTACCTTCGGCGACTCCATCACCGACGGCACCGCCTCCACCCTGAACGGCGATGATCGCTGGCCGGACGTGTTTTCCCGCCGCCTGCACGCGGCTTTGGGTAACCGCTACAGCGTGGTGAACGAAGGAATCGGCGGCAACCGCGTGATCGGCCCCGCCGACTACGCGAAGAACCCGTTTCCCGGCGGCCCGTCGTCATTGGACCGCCTTCAACGGGACGTGTTCAGCCTGCCGAATGTATCCGCTTTGATCTGGCTGGAAGGCATCAACGATTTCGGCACGGGCAACGAAACCCCCGAGAGGGTCGCTGAAGGGGTGCGTGAGGGCGTGAAGCAGTTGCGCGCGCGCATTCCCGGCATCAAGATCTACATGGGAACGCTGACCTCGGCGGTGAACAGCACCAATGGCAGTTACGGCACGCCGGCCAACGAGGAAAAGCGGCTCGCGTATAACAACTTCATCCGCACCTCCGGCATCTTCGACGGCGTGGTCGATTTCGACGCCGTCACGCGGGATCCGAAAACCGGCGAGCTGAAGGCCGAATACCAGCCCAACAGCAGCACCGGCGGACCAGGCGACAAGTTGCATCCCAACCGGGCCGGCTACGCCGCCATGGGCCAGGCGATCGATCTCGCGCCGCTGCGAAAGTAACGGCCGGCCGCGATCATTCTTGCCCCTGACCGCGAAGCGGCCTTACGCTCCCGGCAAAACAAGCCGGGAGTAAAGCCATGGCCTACGAAACCATCCGCGTAAGTCCCTGCACCGCCGCCATCGGCGCCGAGATCTCCGGCATCGATCTGGCGAAGCCGCTCGGCAACCAGCAATTCCAGGAACTGCACGACGCGCTGATGGCGCACCAGGTGCTGTTCTTCCGCGACCAGCCGCTCACGCTCGATCAGCACAAGGCATTCGGCCGGCTGTTCGGCGACCTGGCCATCCACCCCAACACGCCGGGGCCGGACGGCCACCCCGAAATATTGCCGATCCACGCGGACGCGAATTCCAAGCGCATCGCCGGGGAGCGCTGGCATTCCGACGTGTCCTGCGACCCCGAGCCGCCGATGGGCTCCATCCTGAACCTGAAAATCGTTCCTCCGGTCGGTGGCGACACGGTCTTCGCCAGCATGTACGCCGCCTTCAACGCCCTCAGTCCCGGCATGAAACAATATCTGGCGGGCCTCACCGCCATTCATGACGGCGCGATGAACTACAGCCGCACCAATCGCCTGATCGGTGCCGAGGGACCCAAGAGCTTTCCCCGTGCCGAGCATCCGGTCATCCGTACCCACCCCGTCACCGGACGGCAGGCGATCTACGTCAATCCGGTGTTCACGATGGCGATCAAGGACGTGCCGGAAAACGAAAGCAAGGCGATCCTTGATTTCCTGTATGAGCACTGCGCCCAGCCGCATTGGCAGGTTCGTTTCCGCTGGCAGCCGGAAAGCGTCGCCTTCTGGGACAATCGCTGCGTCCAGCACATCGCCATGTGGGATTATTTCCCCGGGGTCCGATCGGGCTATCGCGTGACGGTCAAGGGCGACAAGCCGTTCCATCGTCCGAACTGACGGATACGCCCGGACCCTCCAGGCGATTTCTTCCGCGCTGTGATCCGGTTCACAGCGAATTTCTGCGCTGCGGTGCAATATCGCGACAAGGCAACCACCCGAGGTGGCTGCTCTTCGTTAACCCCTCGCAGGAGAAAGGCCATGGCGACGCTCACCACCTTCCGCCGCGACCGGTATCTCTACCTGGGCGGCTCCGTCGAAACTGCGCGCGCTCGCGCCTGGCTGCTCGCTTCGTTGGCAACGCTGATCTATGCGGCTTGCGTGTTCGGACTCGTGCTACTGGCGCACGGGCTGTTGGACAGCGAACATCCTGCTGCCCCGGATGCACAGGCCCCGGCGCTGCACATGGGCACCCATCGCCTCTGAAGTTGCGCCGGGTTTGTCCTTTTCAGGCTAACGGCGAACGTTGAAACCGATTGCGCCTTCCGTCACCTCGCCGTCCGGTGCGGACTTGGCTGCCCAATGCAGCTCATAGCGCCCCTCGGCCAGCTGCGGCGCGGACCCGAACAGCACCTCCGGCGCGGCATCCACGAGCACGGGCAGGTCTTTGACGACCTGTCCGTCCCGGGTGATCCACAGTCGGGATCCGCGATGATCCACCAGCCCGTCGAAATGCACCGAATATTGCGCGTTCCGCCCATCCACCAGGGCTTCCGCCGCTGGAACGGAACGCAGCATGGTCAGGCTGCGTGCCGATGCGTCCGCCGTCCATAGCAACCCCAAGGCCAGCGTCCAGGCCCACAATTTACGCCGATGCATCCGCGGAACTCCTACAGGCAATTTCTTACAGGCAATAATCCGGCGGCAGCACGTGCGCCATCCAGGTGCCGCATAACCCCGTTCCCCACACCCACGACAGCAGGATCGTATAGAACATCAAGGCCGCCAGCAGGCCCACCGGCACGGACAGCCAGATCACGATCCGGTTCATCCGCGCGCCCGTCCGGCGAGAAATTCCATCACCAATGCTTCCCATTCCGTTGCCAGCGCATCCATCCGTTTGTCACGCCCAGCGCGATGATACCAATAGCCCGCATTGGACAGGTCTCCTTCCACCCGGTGCAGATAGGCGTGCACCGCCGAACCGGCCGGACCCGTATCCTCCTGCGCACATTCATGCGCCCGCTTCCACTCGCCCTTCGCCTCCCACCACAGGGTCTGCAAGGGCAGGCCGATTCCCGCCGGAGGCTCGTCCTCCGCCAGGGTCGCACGGAATGCAGCGATATCCATGTTCCTACGCTCCCAACAGCCGGCGCAGCTTGCGCACGGCAGAATCCGGCGTGGTTAGCACCGGCCTGCCGGTTGCTTCCGCCACCGCCGAGGCCGCACGTGCCAGGCTGAACTGCGCCAGAGCGATCACGTCGCAACCGTCGATCGCGCTGGCCGCCTTGGCGGCTGCGCGGTCGTGACCCGCGCCATCTCCGGCCTGCAACGCGGTCAGCGAAGCAGCCGACAGGCAGGTCTCGACCCGCACGCCGGGTGCAACCGCGAGAAACTCCGCCGGCATGGTCGCCAGGGTCGGCGCGAATGTTGCGAGCAGGCCGATTCGCGCGTTGGGGCCCGCCAGCGCCACGGCCTCCTCGATCATCGCCTCGTTCGGCGTCAGCACCGGCATCGGCGCCAGGTCCTGCGCACAGGCGGCGATGCACGGCCCGAAGGCCGAGCAGGTGAACAGGATTGCGTTCGCTCCGCTGGCCGCCGCATAGCCCGCCAGCGTACGGAACCGCTCGGTCATCGCCGGCGTCAGCACGCCGTCGCGGGCCAGATCGGTCGCCAGCGAATCATCCAGTAAATTGGCCAGCCGCGCCTCCGGCCACATCCGGGCGAACGCCTCCTCGATCGGCGGGATCGAGACCTTCAGGGCGTGGATCAGGGCGATACGCATCTGGCCATCCTTCTCAGGGTAAAGTCTTGATCAGGGCAAAGTCTCCGCCAGATCATACCGCCGCCAGGCGCTCATCTGGATGGCGGAGGTTTTGCAATGCACCACCACCGGCTTGGTCTTCACAGCGAAGGCGGCGGCGATCGCTGGCCCCACCTCGGCCTCGGTTTCGATGGTGATTCCCTCCGCCCCGAACGACCGGCCCCAGGCGGCGAAGTCCGGGTTGGTCAGGCGGTTGGAATTCATGATCGGCCGGCCGGGATAGCGCACATGCGTATGCATGCCGATCGTGCCGTACATCGAATTGTCGGAAATCACGATGATCGGCGTCGCGCCATATTGGAACGCGGTGGCGATCTCGTTGCCCGCCATCAGCGCGCCGCCATCGCCCATGAACGCCACGACCTGCTTGCCGGGCCGGCGCAGGCTGGCCGCCACGCCCATCGGCATGCCCGAACCCATCGCGCCCACCACGGAGGACAGGAACAACTGGCCCGGCCGGAAGGTCAGATAGCGGTGCAGGTAGGAGCCGAAATTGCCGGCGTCCGAGGTCACCGTCGCGTCGTCGGACAGGTGCTTGTCCACCTCGCAGACTACGGCGGCGAAGTTCACCCCATCCGTCGTCGGTTCCCAGGTCTTCGCCAATAGTTTCCGGTGAATCGCATGCAGCCCATCCACCCAACCCCGGCGTTTGGCGCCGTCGGCCGGCGGGGTGCGGGCGAGCAGGCCCTTGATCACCTCGTACGGCGAGCAGGCCATGCCAAGTTCTGGGCGCCACACCCGGCCAATTTCGTTCGGGTCCGGCCATACATGCACGAACGGCAGTTGCGGCTGCGGCGCGGCCGGAAATATGTAGGACTGGCTGACACTGTCGGTCATCCGTTCGCCCAGGCAGACCATTAAATCGGCCTTCTTCATCTCCGAGATCAGCGCCGGCGGCACGCGAATGCCCATATATCCGCCGTAGTTGGCATGCGCTGCGTCGAACAGTTGCGGGCGGCGATGCGTCGGGTTGACCGGCAGCACCCAGCTTTCGGCCAGTTGCTTCAAATCATCGGTCACCGCCGGATCGTACAGCGAATCATGCACCAACTCGCCGCCCACTAGCAGCAGCGGACGCTCGGACTTCGCCAGCATCTGCGCCAACCGGTCCAGGTCCTCCGGCCGGGGGCCCGCCATGGCGCGCGGGCGCGGGAGGTTGATCTCCGCGTCGGTGGTTTCATCGAAGATATCTTCCGGCAGGATCACCGCCACCGGGCCCGGCGTGCCGCTTTCCGCCAGATGGAACGCCCGCGCGATCGCCTCGGAGGCCTGCTCGGGCTCGTTGACGTCGATCACCGCCTTGGTCACGTCGGCCAGCATTTTCGAGTAGTTCTGTTCCTGCAGCGCCTGGCGCCCGTAATCCTTGCGCTCGACCTGCCCGACCAGCATCACCAGCGGCGTCGCGTCGTGGAAGGCGGAGTGCATCGCCACCATCGCGTTCGACATGCCGGGACCGCGGGAGACCATGCACACGCCCGCGCGCGGGCGCATCCGCCCGTCCGCGACCGCCATGAACCCCGCACCGCCCTCATGCCGGCACACCACCACGCGGATCGAGTTCATGTCGGCCAGCGCATTGGTCAGGCCGATATAGCTCTCGCCGGGAACGCAGAACACCTGGTCCACGTCATGCGCTTCGAGGCTTTCCGCCAGCAGGCGGGCAACGGTACGGGCCATATTCCTGTTCTCCCTTGAGCTTTGATTGCGAACAGGATACGGCGGGCCGCCCGATCCGACCAGGGCACCTATCGAAGGATCCACCCATGCTGCGCCGCTTCTATGATCGTGTTCTGGCGCTGTCGGCGTCCCCCAATGCGCCCTGGTGGCTGGCGGCGATTTCCTTCGCCGAAGCCAGCTTCTTTCCCATCCCGCCGGACATCCTGCTGATCCCGATGGCGCTGACCCGACCGCAGCGCGCCTGGTTCCTGGCCGCCGTCTGCACCATCGCCAGCGTCATGGGCGGGGCGCTCGGCTACTACATCGGCTACGCGCTGTTCGTGCAGGTTGCCCAGCCGATCCTCGCCACCTACGGCTACGCCGCCAAATTCGCCGCGTTTCAGTCCACCTTCGCCGAGTATGGCGTCGAGATCATTCTGCTGAAGGGCCTGCTGCCGATCCCCTACAAGATCATCACCATCGCCTGCGGCGCTGCGGCCTTCAGCTTCCCCAAGTTCATGGCCGCCAGCCTGGTCACCCGCGGTGCCCGTTTCTTCCTGGTCGCCGGCCTGATCCGCTGGTTCGGCGAACCTGTGCGCGAATTCATCGAAAAGCGGCTGGCCATGGTCAGCCTGGTCGCCGCAGCCGGCATTATAGGCGGGTTCCTGGCGTTGAAGCTGTTCTGATCCGCTTTCCGGCGGCTACGGCAAAAGAAAGGGCGGCATCCTCGCGGATGCCGCCCTTATTCACAGGTCGCGCCGGGATCAGCGGCGGCGGCGAATGCACGCCAGGGCGGCGACGCCAAGGCCAAGCACGCCAAGGCCGATCGAAGCGGGTTCCGGTATCGGGATGCCTGCAAACGCCGGATTGCTCCTGGCGAACGAGACGAAACCGGCAGCGATCGACGTCAAAATGCTGATACGCATAGGTAAGGCTGTCCTTCTGAAGGATGTTTCTAATCGACTGCCTCCGGACGAACGAAGCACTCGAACTTCCAATAAATAGAATTCCTGTTTACGCACTTTTCTCAGCTTCTCTTTCGTGGCACATATCGTGAACATTCGATTTAGCGAGGCAGGGACGATGGCTCGAAACAAGGTGCAA
>CAINEA010000316.1 GCA_903847525.1 uncultured Acetobacteraceae bacterium
GGGCAGGGGTCGCGCTGGTCGGCGCCTGCCTGATGGTCGCCTCCGGCGCATTGCCGCTGGAGGAGGCGTATCGCGCGGTCGATCTCGACACCATCACGCTGCTGCTGGGCATGATGATCGTCGTCGCCAGCCTGCGCCTGTCCGGCTTCTTCGCGCTGGCCACCTCCTGGACCCTGCGCCGGGCGAAACGCCCCTTGGTCCTGTTGGCCGCCATCACCGCCACCTCCGGCATTTTTTCGGCGTTCCTGGTGAATGACGCGATCTGCCTGGTGCTGGCGCCCCTGGTGCTGGAAATCACCTTGCGCATGGGCCGTCGGCCGCTGCCCTATCTGCTGGCGGTGGCGATGGCGTCCAATGTCGGCTCGGTCGCCACCATCACCGGCAATCCGCAGAACATCCTGATCGGCGGTTTTTCCCGAATTTCCTACGCCGATTTCGCTCTGGTCCTCGGCCCCGTCGCGCTGGCTGGCCTGGTCGTTACAGCACTTCTCATCGCACTGTTCCACCGCGGCGAATTCTTCGCCTCCGGACGCCTGTCCGCCGCGGCGCCGGTTATTCGCGTCAACCGCCCGCTGGTGGCCCGCGCCCTGGCCGCGACGGCGCTGATGGTCGGGCTGTTCTTCGCCGGACAGCCCCCCGCCAAGGCCGCCATCCTGATGGGCGGCCTGTTGCTGCTTACCCGCCGGGTGAAAAGCCGCCGAGTCTACGCCGACATCGACTGGTCCTTGCTGCTGATGTTCGCCGGCCTGTTCATCATCGTCGCCGGCGCCCAGCGCGCCTTGCTGACGCCGGAAATGATCGCCGGCGTCGGCCGCCTGCACCTCGACCAGATTCCCGTCCTGAGCCTGCTGACAGCCATTCTCTCGAACCTGGTCAGCAACGTGCCCGCCGTTCTGGTCATCCGGCCGTTCATTGATCCCCTGGCCAATCACGACCTGGCCTGGCTGACGGTCGCGATGGCCTCCACCCTGGCCGGCAACTTCACCATCCTTGGCTCCATCGCCAACCTGATCGTCGTGCAGAAGGCCGCCGCGAAGGGCGTGGAGATCAGCTTCTGGGACTATTTCCGCGTCGGCGCACCACTGACGCTGATCACACTGGCGCTGGGTACCGTCTGGTTGTCGCTTTGATCGCGGAAACGCCGGCCGGAGAAGGAAAGCCGGCGTCTGGGCCGGCCCATTCGCTCGATGCGATCAATTTCCTGCTGGCGGATGTGCGCGGGACAATGGGGCCGTATCTGAACGTGTTCCTGGTCACCCAGCAGCACTGGACCCAGTCCGAGGTGGGGCTGGTTACGACCATCGGCGGCCTGATCGGCCTGCTGGCGCAGACACCGATCGGCGCTGCGATCGACGAAACCCGGGCCAAGCGCGGCGCGATCATCCTGGCGCTCGTGGTGCTGGCCGCTGGGGCCCTGGTGATTTTCGCCCTGCCCAGCTTTTGGCCCGTGCTGATCGCCAATGCGCTCATGTCCATCGTGGGCGACGTGTTCGGCCCCGCGGTGGCGGCGCTGACCCTTGGGCTCTTCGCGCGTGCGCAGCTTGCCCGGCGCATGGGGCGTAATTCCGCCTATGACCATGCCGGCAATGTCGGCATCGCCGCGCTCGCCGGGGCGGTCGGCTATGCCTTTTCCCAGCGCGCGGTGTTTTTGCTCGTTCCGGTGTTCGCCGTATTGGCGGCGATCGCGGTGTTGTCCATCTCTGCCAAGGACATCGACTACAACCGTTCCCGGGATCTGGACGTGAACGGAACCGGCGAGAGCGAGCCTGCGGTTCCCGCTGATTACCGCAGCCTGCTGCGATCGCGGCCGTTGATTGTGTTCGGCGTTTGCGTCTTGTTGTTCCATCTGGCCAACGCGGCGCTGTTGCCGCTGGTCGGCCAGAAGCTGGCCGCTTCCTATCCGGCGGCAGCCACCGCGATGATGTCAGCCTGCATCATCGCCGCGCAGATGGTGATGCTGCCCATCGCCCTGCTGGTGGGGCGCACCGCCGACACCTGGGGGCGCAAGCCGCTGTTCCTGGCCGGCTTCGCGGTGCTGCCGGTTCGGGCGGTGCTCTATACGCTGTCGGATGACAGCTTCTGGATGATCGGCGTGCAGATACTGGATGGCGTCGGTGCCGGGATTTTCGGAGCGCTGACTCCGCTGGTGATCGCCGATATCATGCGCGGCACCGGTCGCTACAATCTGGCGCTCGGGGCAATTGCCACCGCGCAGGGGATCGGCGCATCGCTCAGCGGCCTGGCCGCTGGCCTGATCGTCGACAGCTTCGGCTATACAACGACCTTTCTAAGCCTTGGCGCGGCCGCCGTCGTCGCCTTGGTGGTGTTCGCCTGGGGCATGCCCGAGACCGCGAACGCAGGGGAGGAATCGGTGGAAAAGCTCAGCGGCACAACTATCCCGCCGCTGCTCCAGCCAGCCAGATGAAGTGGCGCTTCCTCGGTCGCGGATCGCGCCTTTCCAATATCGTCAGCGACGGGCCCGCCGTGCGGATGTTGCACCCTTTCATCGATCTGCCGGCCAATAGCGATAGGCCTGGCTCATGATTGCCATGGTTTCCACTCTCGCAGGGAACTTCACCGCCGCCGCTCCATTGCCAACCTAATCGTGGTGCAGAACGCCGCCGCAAGCGGCGTGAAAATCAACTTCTGGGACCATTTCCGGATCGGCACGCAACTGAGGTTGATCCCACGGATGCTGGGCATCGTCTGACTGTCGCTATGAACAAAGGAAAAGCTGTCGTGATGCCCAAGGACAAGAACTTCGTGGCCAAGACCCCAAAGGAACGGCTCGCACATGCGCGCTCGCTCGACGCGGTCAATTTCCTGCTCTCGGATGTGCGCGGCGCGCTGGGCCCTATCTGAACGTGTTCCTGGTTACCCAGCAGCATTGGAGCCAGCCGGAGGTGGGTCTGGTTACCACGATCGGGAGTATGCTCGGCCTTTGCGTGCAGACGCCGATCGGCGCGGCGATTAACATCACCCGGTCCAAGCGCGGCATCATCAACCTGTCCTTGGCGGTGCTGGCGATGGGCGCGATCGTCATCTTCCTGTTTCCGTCTTTCTGGCCCGTCGCGATCGCCAACACGCTGATGGCCATGGTCGGCGATGTGTTCAGCCCGGCCGTCGCGGCGATCACGCTGGGCCTCTATTCCCGCCGGCAGTTGGCGAACCGCATGGGCCGCAATTCCGCGGTCGACCATGCCGGCAACGCCGCCATCGGCGTCCTGTCCATTCCCGCCAAGGCCCTTGATCACGACAAGGCGCGCGACCTGAAAACCGAGCCGGGCGAGGACGGCAAGCTGGCCGGGGCCGCCACCTATCGCAACCTGATCCGATCTCGCCCGCTGCTGGTGTTCGCCGCCGCGGTGCTGCTGTTCAATTTGGCCAATACGGCGCTGCTGCCGCTAGTCGGCCAGAAGTTGGCGCTTGCCCACCCGAAGGAGGCGACGATGCTGATGTCGGCCTGCACCATCGCCGCCCTGCCGATCCGTGCCGTGCTCTATACCCTGTCGGATAACACCGCGTGGCTGATCGGCGTGCAACTACTGGACGGTATCGGCGCCGGCGTGCTGGGCGCGCTGACTCCGCTGCTGATCGCCGACATCATGCGTGGCACCGGGCGCTACAACCTCGCGCAGGGCGCCATCGCCACGGCCCAGGGCATCGGCGGCGCGGTAAGCGGCCTGGCCGCCGGCGTGATCGTCGATCACGCCGGCTATACGCCGACCTTCCTGTGCCTCGGCGCCGCCGCGGCGCTGGCCTTAGCGGTGTTCGCCATGTTCATGCCGGAGACGGCCAACGGTGAGGAACGCCTCGAGCTGGCGCCGGCGGACGTTGCCGCGGCGCTCGCAGATCCCCCTGCCAGTTAAGGCCGCCACTAATTGTTGTGGTTTCCATGCGCGGCCGCTTAACCTCGACCCCGTCTTGAGACCTCTTCTGAGAAGGCCCATCCCGTGTCCGATGATAACTTCGATCTCGAATCCTGGCTTAGTCGTATCCTCTATCAGGGGCCGCGTACGCACAGCCTCGACACCCTGCGTGGCATCCTGTTCGCCCAGGCAACAACCGTCCCGTTCGAAAATCTCGATGTGTTACTGGGCCGGCCGCCGAAGCTGGACCTGGCGTCGCTGCAGCAGAAAATCGTCGTGAACGGAAGGGGCGGCTATTGCTTCGAGCATAACTCGCTGCTGCGTGCCGGCCTGCAGGCGCTCGGGTTTCAGGTCACCGGACTGATCGCGCGCGTCGTGCGCGGCATGGACCCCGGCGCTCCTGCGCCTGCCGGACACATGGCGCTGCGGGTCGATCTGCCCGAAGGCGCCTTCCTCGCCGATACCGGTTTCGGCAACCTGACTCCGACCGCGCCGCTGGCCCTGCGCCCGGACATCGAGCAGACGACCCCGCATGAAACCATGCGGCTGCGCGCCATGGGCGAGGAGTTGCTGCTGGAGGCGAAAACCGGCCGTCCGGGAGAAATCCAGGATTGGGAACACCTTTACCGCCTGTCGCCGCACCCGCGCCTGGACATGGATTACGAGGTCGCCAACTGGTTTACCGCCACCCACCCCAAAAGCCCGTTCGTCGACAATCTGATCGCCGCCCGCGCTGCCCCGGACGGCTCCCGCCATTCGTTCTTCAACGGCCGGTTAAGCGTGCGCCGCCCACCCGATCACGTGGAGCGCCGCATGCTGGAAAACGACGCCGAATACGCAGCCACGCTGACCGGCACCTTCGGCCTGTCGCTGCCCAGTGCCGATTTCAGCGCATTGCTGGACACGCTCGACCGCAAGATCACGCGCGGCGCCACCAATGCCTTTTTCGCCTGAGCACCGGGGCCGGGGGACCACCCCCCGGCCCGCGATGCCACCCTACCGGGTAAACCCGCTCATTTCTTCCTGCGCCCAGGCGAGCACCTGCGGGATCGTTTGCCCGTCGCGCGTCCGCGCTAGCAACTGGTTGTGGATGCCCCGGTTGTAAATCTGCACGGCGATTTCCGGCGATGCCTCGGATGCGGCGATGCTCGGTCGCTGGTTATGCCAGGGCCGGATAGGGTAGTCGAACACCGTCCCCACCGGGGGCTCCACCTCCGCCCATACCTTGAAGCCGAGCAACCCGGCATAGGGCGGAATGTCGTAGCCTTCGGTCGCGACGGTGCGTGGTTCGACCTGCTCGGGTTGCATCAAATATTCGATGAGGTCCTTCGCCGCCGATTGGTTGGGGCTGAAATTATACACGCCCCAGAAGAAATTCAGCGCCGGCAGGAAGCGCCCCTTCGGCCCGGATGGGGCCGGGAAGGTCCAGCAATCCGCGGCGACGTCGCGCGCGTCGCGCTTCGCCACCGCCCAGGCCGAAGGCGGGTTGAAGATCAGCGCCGATTTGCCGGCGATCAGGGCCCGGTTGTTCGAAGCATCGTCATAGCTGACCGCGTCGGCCGGATAGAACTTCGTCAGGCGCTGCGCAAATTCCAGCACCTGGCGCATCTCCGGTGACTTGAGCTGCATGTTGCCCTCGCCGTCGATCAGCGTGGCGCCATAGGCCTTGAACA
>CAINEA010000317.1 GCA_903847525.1 uncultured Acetobacteraceae bacterium
GCACTGGCGGCGTCGCGCCATCGCGGGGCAGCGGACAGGCGCGTGCAGTCCTGTTAGCGAGCGCGATACCAACTCCACGTTGCCGCCACGCAGCAGCGAGATACTCGGCTGGACGACCGGATGTCGCCGCTTGATCAAGGCAGCGGGGGCTATGCGTAAACTCTTGCTGGATTCCAGATCGTCGCTTTCGTCTGTCTCATGCTAACGTGGGCGGTGCAACCGGCACAGGGTGCATAACACGCTTTAGGATTGGGTTCATTCACGACACCGATTGGGAACAGGTTCTCGCGTCGAACCATATTGGACGCAATTTCACACCGCTACAGAACCGGCCACCTGGCAGTATTCCGGCCCTACTAAGCTCAGCACGCGCATCCTTGAATGGTTAAGACGGCATGACAATCGATATCGGGCAGACGCTTTCGCGGGCCAGTTCGCACTGGCAGGCCGGACAGGCCGACCAGGCCGAGATCGCCTGTCAGCAGGTACTTGCCGTCTGGCCTGGCCAGACGGACGCGCTGCATCTCATGGGACTGATGGCACACGCCTACGGCAATCTGGATCTAGCTGTGGCGCATCTGCGCCGGGCGTGCGAGGCGCCTCGGGCTCCAGCGGTCTATTTCAGTAATTTCGCCGAAATGTGCCGTCAGAAGGGCTTGTTGGCCGAGGGTGAACAGGCTGCGCGCCGCGCGGTGGCGCTAGACGCGAACGACCCAGGGGCCTGGAACAATCTCGGCATCCTGTTGCAGGAACAGGGTAAGTTGGAGGAAAGCAAACTCTGCCTCCTGCAGGTGCTCGCACTCGATCCGTGCGACGCGCGGGCCCACAACAATCTCGCCAACACCAGCAAGCGCCTCGGATTGCTGGCCGACGCGGAACGGCACTGGACCCGCGCGATCGAGTTGCAGCCGAACTATGCCGAGCCGTACAGCAACCTCGCCCATTTGCTGACCGACCAGGCCGATTACGACCGGGCGGCGGATTTGGCACGAAGTGCCATCGAGCTAAACCCGCAACTGGCGGATGCCTATCTGAACCTCGCGGGGGTGGAGACCGCGAGACAGCATTACGACGAGGCACTGCGCTGGTTGCGCGCGCTCCTAACCTTTGCACCGAACCATGCCAACGGACTAGCGGCACTTTCTCTGGTGCTCAAGCAACTCCACCATCCGGACGAGGCTGTGACAGCCGCGCGCCGCGCTGTCGCGGCGGGGCCGGAAAACGCTGATGCGCACGATGCATTGGGTCAGGTGCTGCAGGCCGAGGGGCAATTCGACGCCGCCCTGGCCGCGTTCGAAACGGCGGCCAATCTGCCGGGCACGGCCCGGGAAAAGGCGCTCGTCAACCGGGCGGTGCTGCATATGCAGCTTGGCCACACAGAGAAGGCGAACGCTGCGTTCGACGCGGCGGTCAAGGCCTTTCCAGCGTCGGCATCTGCCTGGTTCAATCGCGCGGACCTGCAACGCTTCAGGCCCGAAGATCCCGCGATCGAGCATATGCTCGCCTTGCTCGAAGCCGGCTCGGGAACCGGCGCCGGTCCCACACACAACGACCGAATGCTGCTGCATTTCGCGCTCGGTAAGGCATATCTGGATATCGCCGATTCTGCCCGCGCCTTCCGTCATCTGGATGAGGGTAACCGGATGAAAAGGGCGTCATTGACCTTCGACGGAACCCAGACCTCGCAATGGCTTCACGCCATCGCCGATACTTTCAGCACCGAATTTTTGACTGCTAGAGCGGGGCAGGGGGCAGCATCGTCGGTGCCGATCTTCGTCGTCGGCATGCCACGCTCCGGCACGACCCTGGTCGAGCAGATCCTGGCGTCGCATCCTGCCGTGCATGGCGCGGGCGAATTGGCACATATGCAGTGCATCGTCGATACGATCGCAGAGTTTCCGCGGGCGGTCGCGGGTCTTGAACCTGCCCGGCTTGCGGACATGGGCCGCGACTACCTCGCCCGGATCGCTCACTTTGCACGGTCGAGGACGCATGTGATTGACAAGATGCCCTCGAATTTCCTCTACGCCGGCCTGATCCGGGTGATCTTGCCTGAAGCCCGGATCATCCATTGCCGGCGAGACCCGGTAGATACCTGCCTGTCCTGCTATAGCAAGCTGTTCTCTGCCGAGCAGTCCTTCTCCTACGACCAGGCCGAGCTCGGCCACTTCCATCGTGACTATCAGGATTTGATGGCACATTGGCGCGCCGTGCTGCCCGCGTCGCATTTCCTGGAGGTGGATTATGAAGCCGTGGTGACGGATGTCGCCGCCGAGGCAAGGCGGATGCTCGACTTCCTCGGGCTGCTCTGGAACGATGCCTGCGTGGAGTTCCATCGCACCGAACGGCCGATCCTTACCGCCAGCGTCAATCAGGTGCGCCAGCCGATCTACACCACATCCACCGGGCGGTGGCGCGCGCATGCCGCCGGGTTGCAGGAACTGCTGACAGCTCTGGGCGTCTCCGCCGAATGAGCGGTGACGGACTTTCGGCGCTCGAGCAGCAGTTGCGAACCTTGATTGCCGCCGATCAGCTCGAAGCGGCGGAGGCGCTGCTGCGCCAGCACCTCGCCTCGGGCAGTGGTCCACTCGTGCTATGGCGGTTTCTCGTTCTCGTCCTGCGCCAGCTCGGCCGCCCGGCGGAGGCGTTGCCCATCCAGCGCATGCTGGTCGAGGCATCGCCCGGAGATCTTGCCGCCCGTTTCGACCTGTCCGAGATCCTGTTGCTGCTGGGCGATTTCGATGCGGGATGGCGTGCCTACCGCTACCGCTACAGCCTCGCGCACACCACGCGGATCGAACGCAAGATACAGCGCCCGCGCTGGGAGGGCGGGCGCATCGACGGGCGCACGCTGCTCATTCACGATGAACAGGGCTACGGCGATACCTTCCAGTTTCTCCGCCTCGTGCCGCAGGCAAGGCAGCGCAGCGGCGCCCGCATCGTACTGGACATCAACCCCGAAGCCCTAGCCCTCGTCCAGCGCAGCCCGCTCGACGCGGATCAGATTGTTCAATCGGGCGAACTGCCACCCAATTTCGATCTGCACTGCGAGATGATGAGCCTGCCCATGGCATTGGGCCTTCAGTTGACCGATTTGCCCGGACCGATGCCCTATCTGCTGCCCGACCCGGCGCGGCTGTCGCGATGGCGGGAACGGCTGGCCGGCCTGCCGCGTCCGCTGGTCGCCCTCGCCTGGGCCGGCCGACCGACCCATTTCAACGACGCCAACCGCTCGATGACACTGGATGCCCTGGCACCGCTGGCCCATCCGGGCGTGAGCTACCTGTCCATCCAAAAGGGCCCGGCGGCGGAGCAGGCCGGACGGCCGCCGCCAGGCATGGCGCTGACATCGCTGACCGATGAAATCCACGATTTCGACGATACCGCGGCAATCCTATGCCTCGCGGATCTCCTGATCTCGGTCGATTCGTCCCCTGTGCATTTGGCTGGCGCGCTGGGCCGTCCCGCCTGGGTAATGCTGCCGTACGCCAATGACTGGCGCTGGCTGATCGGACGCAGCGACACACCCTGGTATCCTGGCCATCGCCTGTTCCGCCAGCATCGCCGGCACGACTGGTCAGGCGTAACGCAGCAAATCGCCGCGGCGCTGTCCGCTGGGCTTCCCACGTAATAGCGCTGGCGAATAATGCTGGCGCCCGCGGTCCCTTCTACGATGGGATAGACGGGCGTCTTCGCATCGCTGTTCTTCCGTCTTCTCGTCTAACGCAACAGTTAGTATGCGGGCGTGCCTCGATTGACTTGGCCGGCTCCGTGCGCCCATAACGAAGTCTCAGCATAAACATTCAAATCTCTGTGTACATCGCAGCGATCGTGCCTCCCGACTGGCGCCTTCGTAA
>CAINEA010000318.1 GCA_903847525.1 uncultured Acetobacteraceae bacterium
GTTCGCCGCCGTGGCGCCGCAGCGCCGGCTGGCGTTCGCGCGCACGTTGGGCACGCTGATGCCGCAGGTGGCGGGCATCCGCCGGTTCGGCGCGGCGGCGATCGACCTCGCCTGGGTCGCCGCGGGACGGTTCGACGGCTATTGGGAACTCGGCATCCAACCCTGGGACATGGCGGCGGGGTTGCTGCTGGTGCGTGAGGCCGGTGGCTACGCCAACGACCCGCATGGCGGTGAGCCGCGCGACACCGGCGACGTGGTGGCGGCCAACCCGCATTTGTTCGAGAAGCTGCGCGAGGCCGTGATCGACGGCCAGGCGGCGGCCGGGTTGGTTGGGCAGAGTCCGGGTCCGCAGAGTCCGGGCGGACAGATCAACTCAGCCGCAGGCGCTTGATTGAGTGTGGCGCGGCGCTTCGCTAGGGTGAACTCACCTATGCGCATTTTTCCGGTTTTGCCCGCTCTGCTGATGCTGTTCGCGCTTCCTGTCCATGCGCAGGTAACGGTCGACATGAATGCGCTGGACGCGTTGAAGAAGGCGGCGCCGGGTCCATCCGGCGGCACTCAGGCACCGCATAAGCCGGCACCGGCCAAACCGAAAGCGGCGAAATCCCCGCCCGCCAAGCCCGCACCAACGGACGCAAATCCCGAGGACACCGGCTCAGCCGCGGCTCGCAAGCCACCGGAAGCCGCCACCGCCACAGGCAAGGCGCCACCGGGCGTCAAGGCTCCACTGCCCGCGTTGCCGAGCGGCCCGCCGCCGAACGTGGAACTCGCCCCTGTGCCGCCACCGGTCGCGGCATCCGGCAAGCCGGCCGCCAAGGATGCGCCCCCTGCGGTGCTGCCGGGTGCCACCGGCACCGGCACCGCAATTCCCAGCGGCTTGCGCATCACGTTCGGCAATGGCCAGGGCGAACTGAGCCCCGCCAGCGAGCAGGCGCTGAAGAAGCTCGTGAGCCGTGTGCCGGCCAGCGAGACCGTCAGCTATAACGTGCTTGCCTATGCACCGGGGACGCCGGAAGACCCGTCCACGCCACGCCGGCTGTCGCTGTCGCGGGCGCTGGCGGTGCGCAGCGTTCTGATGGACGCCGGCGTGCCGTCCACGCGGATCTACGTGCGGGCGCTCGGCGCCGGCACGGGTCCCGGGGGAGCGCCCCCTGGCCCCGCCAATGCCCCTGCCGACCGGGTGGATGTCAGCGTCCTCGGCGCTAACGCGCCGCCGCCCAATCTGGCTTTGCCGCCGGTGATGGAAGAAGTCGCGCCTCCGGCCCCGTCGCCCGCGGTTGAACCACCTATGAGCAAGCCGGGAGCCGGGAGTAAACCATGACGCATCCGCGCAACTACCTGCTGCGCATGATCGCCTTCCTGGTAGCCGTGATCGCCCTGGCTGCGCTGCTGTCGCCGGTGCTGATGACGGCATTCCTGAACAACCCCGCGCTGAACAGCCTGATCCTGTTGGTGCTGCTGCTGGGCATCCTGTGGAACCTCGGCCAGGTGACCCGCCTGTCGCCGGAGGTTGCCTGGGTCGAGACGTTCCAACAGGCCCGCCAGAGGCTGATCTCCCAGCCCGCGCCGCGGCTGCTTGCGCCGATGGCCAACATGCTGGCCGCGCGCGACGAGGCTTCCGAGGGGCGTGGGCGCTTCACCCTGTCCGCCGGGGCGATGCGCAGCCTGCTGGACGGAATTGCCTCCCGCCTCGACGAAAGCCGCGAACTGTCGCGCTACATGACCGGGCTGCTGATCTTTCTTGGCCTGCTCGGCACGTTCTGGGGCCTGCTGAAGACCGTCGGCGCGGTGTCGGAGGTGATCGGCTCCATGACCGTCGGCTCGGGCGACGTGAACCTGCTGTTCGAGCAGCTGAAATCCGGCCTGATCAAGCCCATCGCCGGCATGGGCACGGCGTTCTCCGCTTCCATGTTCGGCCTCGCCGGCGCGCTGGTGCTGGGCTTTCTCGACCTGACCGCCGGGCAGGCGCAGAACCGTTTCTATAACGAGCTGGAGGAATGGCTGGCCGGACTGACGCGGCTTTCCTCCGGTGCGCTGGCCGAGGGCGACGGCTCGATGCCGGTCTATGTCCAGGCGCTGCTGGAGCAGACAGCGGAGAATATGGAGCAACTTCAGCGCGTGCTGACCCGCGGCGAGGAGCGGGGCGCACAGATGGGCCAGGCATTGGCCTCGCTGGCCGACCGGATGGCGACGCTGAGCGACACGTTGCGCGCCAATCAGCAGCTGATGCTCCGGGTCGCGGAGTCGCAGGCGGTGCTGGGGCCGGCACTGAACCGATTCGCCGATTCCCGGGCCGAGTCGCCTCGTGATCCCGGGGACGACATCGCCCGCGCCCATCTGCGCAACATCGAACTGGTGCTGCAGCGCCTGCTGGCCGAAAGCGAGAACGGCCGCGCCCAGGCAACCGCCGATCTGCGCAGCGATCTGCGGCTGCTGACGCGTACTGTGGCGGGGCTCACGGTCGTTCATCCGGCCTCCACTGGCATCCATCCTTCCGGCGAGAGCGGAAGGTAGGCCCCGATGGCCGCCCGCAGGCGCCGCTCGGGCAGCAACGGGCTCGATGCCTGGCCAGGCTATGTGGACGCGCTGTCCACGCTGCTCATGGTCATCATCTTCGTGCTGCTGGTGTTCGTGCTGGCGCAGGGGTTCCTGTCGGTGGCGCTGTCCGGACGGGACAAGGCGCTCGATCAGGTGAACCGGCAATTGGCGGAACTGTCGGACATGCTCGCGCTGGAACGCGGCAAGGCCAGTGATCTCGGCCTGTCCGTAGCGCGGCTGAGCCGGGAACTGGACGCGGCGAACGCGGCGCGCGCGGCCGGCGCACGGGAGCTGGCCGGGTTGCGCGAAACCGCCGGCAAGCTGACGGCGGAACGCGACGCATTGCGGCAGGAGAAAGAGCAGGCCGGCGCGCAGGCCGCCGATGCCGGACTGCAGAGCCAGGCCGCCGCGGCGCGGCTGGCCGAGCAGACGCGCGCGCTGGCCGCGTTGCGCGACGAACTGGAAAAGCAGGCGCGCGAGGCCGCCGCCCGAAGCCTGACCGAGCAACAGCTGCGTGCCGCCGTTGCCGCGCAGCTGACCGACGAGAAGAAGCTCGGCGACAGCGCGCGGGCGCAGATCGCGCTGCTCAATCGCCAGATGGACGAATTGCGCATCCAGATGGCCCAGGTGTCGAAATCGCTCGATCTCGCGGAAGCGGCGGGGCGGGACAAGGACGCACAGATCGCCAATCTCGGCCAACGGCTGAACGCGGCCCTCGCGGCGAAGGTGGAGGAGTTGCAGCGCTACCGTAGCGAGTTCTTCGGCAAGCTGCGCGCGGTGCTGGCCGGGCGGCCGGGCATCCAGGTCGTCGGTGACCGGTTCGTGTTCCAGAGCGAGGTGCTGTTCCCAGCCGGCAGCGCCGAACTGACGCCGGCCGGCGAGGAACAGATCGTGCGCCTGGCCGGCACCATCCGCGAGATCGCCGAGACCATTCCGCCGGGGGTGAACTGGCTGCTGCGCGTGGACGGCCATGCCGACCGACGGCCGACATCGGGCAGCGGCAATTTCGCGTCCAACTGGGAATTGTCGGCCGCGCGCGCGATCACGGTGGTGAAGCTGCTGATCGCCCAGGGCGTCGCCCCCGAACGCCTGGCCGCCACAGGCTTTGGCGACAACCAGCCGCTGGATGACCGGGACACGCAGGATGCCTATGCGAAGAACCGGCGGATCGAATTGCGCCTGACGGATCGATAGTCCGCCGGGCCGGTTCCCTCGGCTGATCGCAAAGACGTCAACGCCGTCCGCCAGGGGCGCCGATGACACCCGGTCATTTCGTTCCAAATCTACCGTCTCACCACACGGAGAGGCGTAGATGGCCACGATCAAACGATACGCGAGCGCGGAATGGCTGGGAACCGGCAAGGACGGCAAGGGCAGCCTGACGACGCAGAGCGCGACCCTGAAGGACACCCCCTATTCGTTCAACGCCCGCTTCGGCGACGGCCTTGGCACCAATCCGGAGGAATTGATCGCTGCCGCCCATGCCGGCTGTTTCAGCATGGCGACCGCGTTTCAGCTCGGCGCGGCCGGGCATTCGCCGGAACGGCTGCATACAGAGGCGACCCTGTCGATGGAGCAGGAGGCCGGCGGCTGGAAGATCGCCGCCGTGCATCTGGTGCTGCGCGCGAAAGTTCTCGGCATCGATCCGGGAAAATTTCAGGAGGTGGTGACCGCCGCCAAGGCGGGCTGCCCGGTTTCCAAGGTATTGAACGCGACGATCACCCTGGATGCGATGCTGGAATAGCCGCTCAGGTATCATCCCCGAGCGCACGGCGGCGAAGGTCCTTCAGCTTCTCCTCCCCACCTGGTGTCTTGGGGTCGATCTCGAGCTTCTTCTGCCAGGCGGCATAGGCGCCCTTCCAATCCTCGCGCGCCTCCGACAGACGGGCCAGAGTATCGAGGGCGACAAAGCTGCGCGGTTCGCGCTGTAGCACCTCGCCGAGGTCGGCGATGGCGCCCTGGGTGTCGCCGGACTTGAAGCGGGCAATGGCGCGGCGATGCCAGGCCTCGGCATAGGCGGGGTCCAGCGTGATCGCGGCGTCGAAATCCGCCTCGGCATCCGTCGGGTCATCGGCGTGCATCTCGCGCAGGCCGCGGGTCATCAGCAGACCGACGGCCGGGGAGCCGGCTTCGAGCCAGAGTTGCTCGATCCGGCTTTCCAGCATCGCCGCCACTTCCTCGCTGGGAGCGGCCTGTAGGGCGGCCAGCAACTGGTCGA
>CAINEA010000319.1 GCA_903847525.1 uncultured Acetobacteraceae bacterium
GGCGAGGCAGGCGGCGGCGGAAACGAGGGTTTTCAATTTTGGTGCAGTCGTCATCGCAATCCTCCCCGGGAATGTGCTGGCACGGCTGCCAGCGGCGGCCCTTTTTTACGGATACGATTTGATTTGGCAAATGATCGGCGGCCGATTTGCCGGCAGAACAGTACGCTGGCGGGATGGGCCGGCGTTGTCGGCCGCCGCAATCGGCGGCCGAGCCTTTACTCGGCGACCTGGTGGATTTCGATGCAGTTTCCGTCTGGATCGTAGAAGAAGATCTGATACCAGCCGTTCATCGCCCAGTTTCCGTAGTCGGAATAGGGGACGCCCTTTTCCTCGAGGCGCTGTTTGACGGCTGCCATGTCGTCCGTGCGAAAGGCGATGTGGCCGCGGTGCAATGGGTTGACGGCGTTGCCGGTGCGAAAGCCAACGGCGAGGTCCTGTTCGGCGAGGTGCATCTGGATGTTCCCGTCCGTCACGAACGCCACGTTGCCGGCGTAGCCCTGCGCGGTGACACGGGCGCTGCTCAGGGAGGGTTCGGGCTCGAGATCGAGGACCGTGCGATAGAACGCGTCCATCGCAGGGACATCCTTCGAGCATAGGTTCAGGTGATGAAGCTTGATCTTCATGCGTTGTCCCCGTTTCTGGCCTGGGCGCCCCGCCGGGTTTGGCTGCCTGGCTGCCCTTGGAGAGTCTTTCCGCACATATCGGGATTAGTCAAGTATTCTTGATATATGAGAAAATTGTGATCTATTCCTGTTGCGCGGAGTTTGGTTCCGTCCGCATTCCTTGCCCGCTTTATGGGAAACCCGCTTTATGGCTGACGGCGATCCATTCGATCTTTCCGTGGCGGTCCCCGCCAGCACGTCCAACCGCGTGCTGGCGGTTTTGGACCTGTTCACCGAGGCGGAGCCTGTCTGGACCACGGAGCGCATGGCCGATCGGTTGACGGCATCGCGGGCGACGATCTATCGATACCTGCAACCTCTGCTGGCGTCGGGCTTCCTGTCGCAGTTGGGTGGGGGGGCCTATGCGCTCGGGCCGCGGATCATCGAACTGGACCGGTTGATGCGGGTCGGCGACCCATTGCTGCGGGTGGCGCCCGGGGTGATGGCGACGCAGCGGGACCAGGTTGCCGGCACCCAGTTGCTGTGCCGCTATTACGGATTGCGGGTGTTCAGCATTTTCGAGGAGCGCTCGGATCCGCGTATCGAGACCAGCTTCGACCGCGGGCGGCCGTTCTCTCTGTTTCGCAGTTCCGCCTCGCGGATCATTCTGGCCAATCTGCCGGCCAAGCAGTTGCGGCGGCTGTTTCTCCAGCATGCGGGGGATATCGCGATCGCGGGGCTGGGAACGAGATGGCCGGAGTTTCGGGACACCCTGAAGGCCGTGCGCAAGCGCGGGGTCGCGGTTGCGAGCGATATCGATACGGAACTGATCGGGATCGCCGCGCCGATATTTGCCGCGCCCGAAGTCATCACGGGCAGCCTGGTTCTCGTGCGTTTCCGCAATGAAGTGACGGATCGCGATATCAAGTTCCTCTCGGCGCTGGCGCTCGGTTCTGCGCGGCAGATCTCCGCCGGGTTGGAGAACGCGAGTCTGTAATCCGTGGGGACGGAGGGCGTGGGCCTTGGAGCCTTGACTTCGCGCCGGATCGGACTTGTGCTGTTTGGCAGAAAAAAGCCCGATCCAGGAGGATACCGACCATGCCGACAGTGCAGGCAGCACGCTTGAACCAGATTTCGCGGACCCTGTTGGAGGCGACGGGAACGCCGGCCGACGAGGCGGAGATCGTTTCGCGCCACTGCGTCGAGGCCAATCTTGCCGGTCATGACAGCCACGGCATCATCCAGATCCCGACCTATATAGACCGCGTGAAGGTGGGCCATATCGTTCCCGGCGCGCCCTGGGTGATCACCCAGGAAAGCCCGACCACCACCGTTGTGGATGGGCATTGGGGATTTGGTTACGTCGCCACCGAGCGGGCGATGAAGTTGACGATCGAAAAGGCGAAGAAGCAGAACGTGGCGGCCTGCACGGTGTTCCGCCAGGGGCATATCGGGCGCCTGGCCTCCTATCCGCTGATGGCGCAGAAGGAAGGTCTGTTCGCGATGATCACGGCCGATAGCGGCCGCAGCCCGAAGCATGTGGCGCCCTATGGCGGGGCCAAGGCGCGTCTGGGAACCAATCCGATCTCGTTCGCCGTGCCGTCCAATCTGGAGGGGCCGCTGTTCCTGGACATGGCGACCTCGGCCGTGGCTGCCGGCAAGATAAGTCTGGCGATCGCGCGTGGGCAGTCGATCCCGGAAGGCTGGATCGTGGATGGGCAGGGCAAGGCGACCACCGATCCGAAGAAGTTCAAGCCAGACGGGGCACTGCTGCCACTGGGCGGGTCCGAGGGCTACAAGGGCTATGGGCTGGCCTCGATGGTGGAGATCTTCGCCGGGCTGCTGACCGGCCTGGGCTACGGCATCGAGCCGACCGGGCGGCATAACGATGGCTGCTTCATGGCGGTGTTCAATGTCGCGGCGTTCCGCGACCTGAACGTGTTCAAGCAGGAAGTGACGGAGTTCGCGCATTACCTGAAATCCACCCCGCCGGCGGAGGGTTTCTCGCAGGTGTACTATCCCGGCGAGATCGAGCATCTGAAGGAAGTGGAGCGCAGGCGGGACGGGATTCCGGTGGAGAATTCCACCTGGGCGGCGCTGAAGAAACTGGCCGACGAAACCGGCACCACCAGCAAGCTGGAAATGTAGGCGGGGCGCCAACGCGCCGGAACAAACAATAGAGGGGACGCGACCATGTCGAACGATTCCACGTTGATCATCCGAGGCGGCACCGTCGTGGACGGGCGCGGCGGTGCGCCGATCGAGGCGGATGTCGCCATTTCCGGCGGCAAGATCACCCAGGTTGGGAAGGTAACGGGCCGGGCGGACCGGGAGATCGACGCCAAGGGGCAGTTGGTGACGCC
>CAINEA010000320.1 GCA_903847525.1 uncultured Acetobacteraceae bacterium
GCACCGGCAGCGTCAGTTTCGCCAGTGCTTGCCGGGCCGGAATGGAAAGCCGGATCATCTTGTCGATATTCCCCGTAGAGCCGCCAAGGAACGGGACTGCGAGCGAGACGGCGACCAGGCCGCCTCACCAATTCTCCACCATGCCAGCCTAGTACATGCTTGTCAGCACATTCCGCAGCCGCTTGATCTCTTCCAGCGCGCGGCCGGTGCCCAGGGCGACGCATTGCAGCGGGTCCTCGGCCACCACGACGGGCAGGCCGGTCGCTTCGCGCAGCACCTGGTCCAGCCGGTGCAGCAGGGCGCCGCCGCCGGTCAGCACGATGCCCTTGTCGACGATGTCGGCGGCGAGTTCGGGGGGCGTGTTCTCCAGCGCGACCTTCACCGCCTCGACGATGGAGCTGACCGGCTCGAACAGGCTCTCCGCGATCTGGCGCTGGCTGACCAGCACCTCGCGCGGCACGCCGTTCATCAGATCGCGGCCCTTGAGCTCGCGCAGCGGGCCCTCTTCCTCGTTCTCTGGCGCCGCGGCGGCGCCGATCTCCATCTTGATCCGCTCGGCCGAGGACTCGCCGATCAACAGGTTGAAGTTGCGGCGGATGTAGCTGATGATCGCCTCGTCCATCTTGTCGCCGCCCGTGCGCACGCTGCGCGAATAGACGATGCCGCCGAGCGAGATGACCGCCACTTCCGTCGTGCCGCCGCCGATATCGACGATCATCGAACCCGAGGGCTCGGTGACCGGCAGCCCGGCGCCGATTGCGGCGGCCATCGGTTCCTCGATCAGCAATACCTTGCGCGCTCCAGCGCTTTCTGCGCTTTCCTGAATGGCGCGGCGTTCGACGGCGGTGGAGCCCGAGGGCACGCAGACGATGATCAGCGGCGAGGCGAAGCCGCGACGGTTGTGCACCTTGCGGATGAAATGCTTGATCATTTCCTCCGCGACCTCGAAATCGGCGATCACGCCGTCGCGCAACGGGCGGATGGCGGAGATGTTGCCGGGGGTGCGGCCGAGCATCATCTTGGCTTCCTCGCCAACGGCGAGCACCTGCTTCTTGCCGCGAACCTCGGCGATCGCGACGACGGACGGCTCGTCCAGCACGATGCCGCGTCCCTTGACGTAGACCAGTGTATTGGCGGTGCCGAGATCGATGGCCATGTCGGCTGACATGAACGCGAACAGCCGGGAGAACATAGACAAAAAACCCTTATGCAGCAGGAACCGGCAATCGGCTGCACGAGGCAGATCGGGCCAGTCGGGACATCAGTCGAGACATTCGGTCCGGAGAGACCGCCAGAAGCGTTGGGGATTAACCCCGCTCCTGCCCGATAACAAGGGGCAAGCGCCATTTGGCTGCGCGCATCAGACCGGGCAGAATGGCACCCCGATGGAGCAAGCCCGCATGTACGAGACCCTTGGACGAAAATTCCTGCTTACAGCAAGGCTCGCCGCGGCTTGCGCGTCGCTTGGCGCCTGCGGCATGAGCCCGGCCGATTTCGGCATTACCGGCCCCAACCCCGGCATGAGCCTGACCCCGCC
>CAINEA010000321.1 GCA_903847525.1 uncultured Acetobacteraceae bacterium
CGTCCCTGCCTCGCTAAATCGAATGTTCACGATATGTGCCACGAAAGAGAAGCTGAGAAAAGTGCGTAAACAGGAAACCATTTCGCCCGCAGTGTTCATGGCGTAGGGAAATAGGAGGTAAGTCCCGGACGCGGGCGCGACGTAACGCTTCGCCTCAGCGCCAGATACAAGCGGCCGCATGATTGCGTCTTCCACCTCCACCTCTTGCGCCGGGGGACGCGGTGACCCTGGCGGGCGGTAGCGGTAATGGCGAGGGCCGAGCCGGTCGAGGTGGAAGATCGCATCCGCGCTGGTGACAACCCCTTGGAAGATGTTTGTCGTGACATCGGTGAGCGGCCGACAGTCCCGCGCCAGCCGATTGATCAGCGCCCGTGCCTCGCCCGCGAGCATGACCCAGCGGTCGCCGTGATCCTGCTCACCCCAGGCGAGGAAACTGCCTGCTACCCACGGGTCAGGCGGGACTTGCGACGGCCCCCTTGGCGCCTCTGCCACCCGGATCGCTTCGGTCGGGGCACGCGAGAAGAATTGGAGCGCCGTGTATACCGTCGCCTCCTCGAACACTTGGTAGCTCCGGAAGTCGAGCCAGCGGTCGAGGTGCTTCCCCCGCGCGATGAGGTTCCGCAGTCCTTCGCCGTAGTCGTTTACGGTCCAAACCGAGGGCGCGATATAACCCATCCGCCCGCCCGGCCGCAGCAACCGCAAACCCGCCTCGATGAAAGGGAGGTACAGGTCGAAGTTGCCAGTACGGGTACTCTCGTAGGGGTTCCGCGCATTAACGCGGCCATTGACGAGCCAGTCCGCGACATCGGGATAGGCGGGTCGGAAGTTCTGCAACTTGACGTAGGGCGGGTTGGCGACCACCGCGTCGAAGCCGCCGCGCGCGAACACCTCTGGAAACGCGGCCTGCCAGTCGAAGGCGTTGACGCGTTCCCGCTCCGCGTCGTCAAAGGCTTCCACCTGCGTCCCGATGTAGAAGGCGGGGGAGACAAGGGAGTTGCCGGTCTTCACCGTTGCGTCGAGTGACGAGAGCGGCCGGTCAGAACGCGCGGTGTGAAGCCAGAGTGCGAGTTGCGCGATCTCAACGGAGGATGGGTTGATGTCCACGCCATGGATCGCGGTGGCGAGAAAATCGTGCATCGGCTCGGAGGGCGCGCCCACATCGCGAAGTGGTTCGGTGTTGCTCCACGCCGCCTCCAGGTAGCGGAGCGCGGTGATGAGGAAAGCGCCCGAGCCGCACGCAGGGTCCAGCACCGTAAAACAGCGCAGCGCGTCACGGTAGCGCTCCACCGCCGCCCCGTCCGGCGGTCCGTCCTCGGACCATCCAGCCTGGCGCTGCATCTCCAACAGGCGCGGCCCGATCGTCCCGTCCACGAGCCGTTCCACGACCCACTCAGGTGTGTAATACACGCCGTCTGTCTTGCGCCCAGACAGCTTGTTGACAGACTGCCTCCCATCAGCCTGCGCCTCCAGCATCTCCAGTTCGGTGATGCTCTGCTCGAAGATGTGGCCAAGCGTGTAGAGACCGAGCGCCTCCCGCTCACTCCCCTCCCCGAGCGTGGCGGCATAGTTGTAGGTCGCGCAAAGAAAGAGGACGGTGAGTGGCGATGCCGCGATGTGCGCTTCGTCCTGAGCTTGGTTGAGCTTGCAGAATAGCCGATTGGGAACGTGCAGTGCGTCCAGCACCGCATCAGGGGCAAACAGGCCGCCATTGAACTGGTGGATTTTCTCGCGCCCGAAGGTGGTGCCCGCATTCATCGCGTGGAACAGGCGCGTCATATCCGCCCAGATCGTGGTCGCGTCGGGTTCGTAGTAGGGATCGGCGCTGCGGGCCGAAAGGAAATCTTGCAGTAGCTTCGGCGGGAAAGCGAGGACCCGACCCATGTCCTCGCAGTAGAAAACGAACAGCAATCTGTCGAGAATTTTTTGCGCCATACGGACGAGGCGACCGTTTGTGCCCGGATAGCGCGACGTATGCGGGCCGTTGTCTATGACCAGCGTGTTGATCAGTAGGTCGCGGAACGCCTTGTATCGATCATAGAATTCCGTCTCGATCTGTCTGTCACGAAAGCGCCGCTGCTCGATAAGGGTGAGAAGCGCGGGCTTACCGCCCCGCGACAGGAGCGCGTCGCGGTGAAAAACGCGAGAAAAGAGGTAACGGCCGAACCGAGCTTCCTCCGTATCGTCGAGCAGGGAAGGCGCGCGGAACAAGTCTCCCTGCGGCTGGCGGATGACGAAGGAAAGGTATTGGCTCCTGCCGCGGTCATACCAATAGAGACGGAACTCGTTCATGTCGGTGACGATCCCCCAACGCGGTAGGATCGGTTCGCTGCCAATCATCCCACGCCGGGCGCCGCCGAGGTAGTCGAGGCACTGATCCACTGGCGAACGGCGGTTGCCCTTGCGCGATTGCTCCGTATCGAGAGTCGCCCGGCCCCGGCGCGTGCCCTTGAACTCGCAGACTGCCTGCGGCACGTCTCCGTTTCCGACAAGATAGCCCAGCGCGAGGTCGGCGCGGCCCGGCCCGCCCCCCGCGCCGGTACCAGCGATGGTGAACTGCTGGACCATGGTGTGGCCGTCGATAACCGCACCCTGTCCAGGCCCTACGTAACCCCAAGTGTCTCGGAAGAAGGTCTCAACAAAGGCTGCCTCGGCGCTCGTCTCACCGACATCCGGCCGCGATGCCCAATTCTGAAGGCGTTCGAGGAGGCTTGTTTCGGCCGAGGTGTCCCTGAATGCGACGTAGTCATCGGCCCAGACCGAACGGAGGAAGGTCGGGTTAAGAAATGAATTATGCAAAGTCGTCATGGCGGCGAGTAGGCCGAAAGTGCCTAAGTCGGTCAAGGTCGGCCGGTTACAGGGGCTCACCCCGAGCGATGGAATTGCCCTGGTTTTACATCAGTCAGCTGCGCTTCCTACCTGGTGCACCGCCTAGTCAAACGTCCATTTGCCAGAGCGATATGGGCAAGCGTGACGCAGGAGGTCTGCTTGTCTCATCTCGGAACGCTAATCCGGACCGTGCGCCTTCGGCCAATCATGCCTGACAACGACTGTCCGGCTTTCGATCACGCTGCCCGGAACCAGAATGGCAGATAACCGCTCATGGTCGTCAGCAGGCGGGCTGGTCGGAATGTCCGCTTCGAAGGTCCCGACGAGGCCGGCTGAACGACCGAGTTGGGCGCGAAGCTGCAGAACAAGTATGCCAAGCCAACGCACGGTCCGTGCCGGACCGGGCAACATCGGCTACTGCCAAGCATGTGCCCATGCGATGAGTCGGTCACGCGGCACGACGTTCCCAGGAACCCCACCTCGGCTTCCTTCACCCGTTTGCCCCACCCTGGCCGCGCACCACCCCCCGCGCTATATAAGCCTGTATAGAACCACGGACTGATCCCCTCCCGCATGACCCCACCCGTCACCCCGGAACTCGCCCGAGAGTTCGGCCTGTCCGCCGAGGAATATGCCCGCGTGCTGGACATCATGGGCCGCACGCCCAGCCTGACCGAACTTGGCGTGTTCAGCGTCATGTGGTCGGAGCATTGCTCGTACAAATCCTCCCGCGTCTGGCTGAAGCAATTGCCGACAACGGCCCCCTGGGTGATCCACGGCCCCGGCGAGAACGCCGGCGTGGTGGATATCGGCGAGGGCTTGGCGGCGGTCTTCAAGATGGAAAGCCACAACCATCCGAGCTTCATCGAGCCGTACCAGGGCGCGGCCACCGGTGTCGGCGGCATCTTGCGCGATGTCTTCACCATGGGTGCACGGCCGATCGCCAATTTGAACGCCCTGCGCTTCGGCAGTCCGGACGCACCGCGCACGAAGCGGATCGTCGATGGCGTGGTGCGCGGCATCGGCGGCTACGGCAATTGCGTGGGCGTGCCGACGGTGGGCGGAGAGATCAATTTCCATTCGTCGTACGACGGCAATCCGCTGGTCAACGCGATGACCGTGGGTATCGCCTCGAAGGACAGGATCTTCCTCAGCGCCGCCGCCGGGATCGGCAATCCCGTGGTCTATGTCGGCTCGAAAACCGGCCGCGACGGTATCCACGGCGCCACCATGGCCAGCGCCGAATTCGCCGCTGATTCCGAGGAAAAGCGCCCCACCGTGCAGGTCGGCGACCCGTTCACCGAAAAACTGCTGATCGAGGCCTGCCTGGAACTGATGGCGACCGACGCCATCGTGGCGATCCAGGACATGGGCGCGGCCGGCCTGACCAGCTCCGCCGTGGAAATGGCCGGCAAGGGCAATGTCGGGATCGAGCTCGACCTCGATCAGGTGCCGCAGCGCGAAACCGGCATGTCCGCCTATGAGATGATGCTGTCGGAAAGCCAGGAGCGCATGCTGATGGTGCTCCGCCCGGACCGGCAGGACCTGGCGCGCCAGATTTTTGAGAAATGGGACCTGGATTTCGCCGTTATCGGCCATCTGACCGATACCGGCCGGATCGTGGTGCGTCACCACGGCGTGGTCGAAGCCGACATCAAGCTGGCGCCTCTGGCGGACCAGGCCCCGCTGTACCACCGCCCGACCACGGAAACGGCGAAGCAACCGGTGCTGAACCCGGCAAAGATCGAAAACCGCTGGATGCTCTCGGCGGCGCTGGAAACCCTGGTCGGCAGCCCCGATCTCTGCTCGCGCGCCTGGATCTGGGACCAGTACGACAGCACCGTCGGCGGCCAGACCGTCAAGCGCCCGGGTGCCGCGGACGCCGCGGTGGTGAAGATCGACGCGCATGACGGCGTTGCCCACAAGGGCGCGCTGGCGCTGACCACGGATTGCACGCCGCGCTATTGCCTGGCCGATCCGGAAGCCGGCGGCATGCAGGCGGTGGCGGAAGCCTGGCGCAACCTGATCGCGGTCGGCGCCAAGCCGCTGGCGATCACCGACAACATGAATTTCGGCAACCCCGAAAAGCCGGAGATCATGGGCCAGTTCGCCGCCTGCATCCGCGGCATGTCGGAAGCCTGCCGGGTGCTGGATTTTCCGGTCGTGAGCGGCAATGTCAGCCTCTACAACGAGACCGAGGGCCGCGCGATCCTGCCGACGCCGGCGATCGGCGGGCTGGGCGTGCTGGAAGATGCCGGCCAGGCGATGGGCATCGCCATCGCGCCCTGGCTGGATCTGGTGCTGATCGGCGCCACTGTGGGCTGGCTGGGCCAGTCGCTGTGGCTGCGCGAGATGGCGGGGCGGGAGGACGGCGCGCCGCCACCGGTGGATCTGAAGGCGGAAAAGGCGAACGGCGAGTTCGTGCGCGCGCAGATACTCGCCGGCAATGTCCGCGCCTGCCACGACGTTTCCGACGGCGGCCTGCTGGTCGCGGTGGCGGAAATGGCGATGGCCGGCAATACCGGCGTGCGCCTGTCCACCGGCCCGCGCGAAATCCCGGGCCACGCCTACTGGTTCGGCGAGGACCAGGGCCGCTACGTGCTGGCGGTCGCCGACAGCGCCACGATGCTGCGCGTGGCCGAGACGGCGGGAATTCCCGCCATTCGCATCGGCACAACCGGTGGACAGGATTTGACACTGCCCGATGGCGGAACCATATCCATCATCAGGCTACGTGCGGCGCATGAGAGGTTCTTCCCGTCCTGGATGGACGGGCAGGGCGGATC
>CAINEA010000322.1 GCA_903847525.1 uncultured Acetobacteraceae bacterium
GCGCCTGACGCATGAGGCGATCCGCGAGCAGATGCTGGCCGGCGGCGTGCGAAGCCAACCCACGCTGACCCCCGCCGTGGTCGATCTTTCCCCGTCGGATGCCGCCCGGTTGCTGGCCCGGGCTGACGAGCTTGCCCGGCTCGGCCTGGAAATCGAGGGCTTCGGTCCGGGTGCCATTTTGGTGCGCGCGCTGCCCGCCGCACTGGGTGCGCCAGAGCCTGGGCCATTGCTGCGCGACCTTGCCGACGAATTCGCCGAAATGGATGAGGCGGTTTCCCTCGATGCACGACTGGATGCGGTGATCGCCCGGCTGGCCTGTCACGGCTCGATCCGCGCTGGCCGCCGCCTGACCCAGCCGGAGATGGACCATCTGCTGCGCCAGATGGAAGCCACTCCGCGCGCCGCCACCTGCAGCCACGGCCGCCCGACCTTCCTGAAATTCTCCAAGGCCGAGATCGAGACGTTGTTCGGCCGGCGCTAGGCGTTCTAGGCTCGCGGAAAGATCGTCCGGGAGTACAAGATGCGTTCCGCCATTGCAGTTGCCGCCGCCATTTTGCTGGCGCTCGGGTTGGGCCAGGCCCGTGCCCAGGTGCCGGAGATCCGGCTCGCCCGGCAATACTCCATGGGCTATTTGCAGTTCAACGTGATGGATCATGAGAAGCTGATCCAGAAGCACGCGGCCCAGCTCGGCATTCCCGAGGTGAAGATCACCTGGATGCAGTTCAACGGCCCTTCCACCATGAACGACGCGCTGATTTCCGACAGCATCGATATCGTCGCCGGCAGCCCGTCCGGCATGCTGACCATCTGGGGACGCACGCGCGGAACCGCCCAGGAGGTGCGGGCCATCAGCGCCCTGGTCTCCCTGCCGTTCAAGCTGAATACCAACGATCCGGAGATCCGCGGCATTGATGATCTCGGCCGATGTGGAAGAATTGCAGTCCCATCCATCAAGGTTTCTTCACCGGCGATGACCTTGCAGATGGCGGCAGCGAATGCTTATGGCATGAAGGAGTACAGCCGTTACGATCAATTAACGGTATCGATGTCGCCGCCAGACGCAACGATCTCGATGCTGACCAAGCAGGGCGGGGTGAATTGCGTTTTCGGTTTACCACCGTTTTTGCAACAACAATTAAAGGATCCATCCATTCACAGCGTTCTGGACTCGTACGACGTCGCGGGAGGGCCGAATACCTACACCACCGCGTATACGTCCGCCCGGTTCCGCGATCGTTCCCCGGTGCTGTTCAAGGCGCTGTATGCCGCATTGACCGAGGCCACGGAACGGGTCAACGCCGACCCACGTCAGGCTTCGCAATACTGGATCGAGGATGGCGGGTCGAAACTGTCGCTCGATTTCGTCACCGCCGCCGCGACCGAGCCGCGCGTACGATGGACGATGGTGCCGGAGCGCACGATGGTCTGGGCCGAATTCATGGCTGCGGTCGGCACATTGAAAGTGAAGCCGGCATCGTGGAAAGAGTATTTCTGGCCTGAAGCGCACGGACTCGACGGCAGCTGATCGGGCAAGAAATACCGTGCCGTCTCGGCAACACACACCGTGCCGTCCCGGCAACGCATACGGGGATCCTGTGACCGCTACACGGTATATACCTTGCGAAGCATCCTCCGCACGTGCATTTGTTGAATAATGAAGAAGTCCACCGTCGGCCGTACTCTCGCGCTTCCCGAATTATACAGCGAATTAGCCCTCGCGTCCTGGGAAACCATCGTTCACCGAACCATGATGATGATGAATGGCACCTGCTCGATCGATGAATACCAGCGCATGTTGGTGGAGAAATCCGAGGCCATGCAGCACTCCGCGATCGCGCTCATGACCGGCGGCAGCGAACGCGCTGTTCTGGCGCCGTTTCACGCTAAGGCCCGCGCGAATGCCAAACGGCTGCGCGCGAAGGCCTAAGCCACTCCTGAATGAGTGGTTGTTTCCCATAACCATTTGATATAATTAGAATTAATTTCCTGACGGCCCTGCATTCGGGGCGGTCAGGTACGCCAGTACAAAATCAAGCTGGTCCAGATCCCGGTAGTGAATGCGTACGCAGCCGCCCTTGCCGTCATAGGCAATCTCCACCTTCAGGCCGAGCCGCTCGGACAGCTCCCGCTCCAGCGTGGCGGTTTCCGGATCCTTCTGGCGGGCCGGGCGCGATCCGCCGTCGCCGGCAGTCCTCGGCGCCTTCGCCAGCGCTTCGGTCTGGCGCACGTTCAGGCCACGGGTCAGAACCATAGCCATCGCCGTTTCGGGCGCCGGGTGCATCAGCAGTGCACGGGCATGGCCGGCGGTCAGCGTGCCTTTTCGCACCTCCACCCGGATCACTTCCGGCAAGGTCAGCAGACGCAGCGTATTGCTGACATGCACGCGAGACTTGCCCACGGCCTGGCCGACCAGTTCCTGGCTGATGCCGAACTCGTCCAATAGGCGGCGAAAGCCCTCGGCTTCCTCGATCGGATTAAGGTCTTGGCGCTGCAAATTCTCGACCAGGCCGGCTGCCATGGAATCGACGTCGGATAGTTCCCGGATCAACGCCGGAACCTCATGCAGCCCCGCCGCCTGACTGGCACGCCAGCGGCGTTCACCGGCAATGATCTGGTAGCGGCCAGGCTGGACTGGATGCGGGCGAACGAGCAGGGGCTGCAGAATGCCGCGCTCACGGATGGAAGCCGTCAGTTCTTCCAATGCCTCCAAGTTCATCGCACCGCGCGGCTGGTAGGGGCTCGGTTCCAACATTTCCACCGGCAGGCTGCGCACACCCGGCGATTGCGGCGTCGGGGCCGCCGAAGCGCTATCCCCCAGCAGGGCGGCCAAGCCACGGCCGAGACGGGGGCTGATTTCTTTGGCACTCATGCGGCGGATTCCGTCGGTGGGTAGTCGGAAGAGGAAGAGGCACCGGCCAAGGCCCGCTCACGCCGGAGAAACTCCCCAGCCAGCTGGACATACGCCTGCGCGCCGGCGGACCGAAAATCGTACAGCAGCACCGGCTTGCCGTGGCTCGGCGCCTCGGAGATGCGGATATTGCGGGGGATGATGGTGTCGTAGACCTGCGCACCGAAAAATCCGCGCGCATCGGCTGCGACCAGCTCGGACAGGTTGTTCCTGCGGTCGAACATCGTCAGCACGATACCTTGCAGCGCCAATCCGGGATTCAACGCCCGCTTCACCATATCAATGGTGCGAATTAACTGGGTGATGCCCTCCAAGGCAAAAAACTCGCATTGCAACGGCACCAGCACCGCATCCGATGCCACCAGCGCATTTAGCGTGAGCAGTCCGAGGCTGGGCGGACAATCGATCAGGATAAAGGAGTACAGCCCGGGCTGTTGGCGGATTGGGGCCAGGGCGTCGAACAAACGGAACTCCCGGCGCGGCAGGTCCACCATCTCGATCTCCGCCCCGGCCAGGTCCGGTTCGGCTGGAACCAAGGCCAGATTCGGCACGAAGCTGGGGCGGGTGGCGGCAGCAAGCGACACGCCGTCGGCCAGCAGGCGATAGCTACCGGTGGCACGGTCCGTGCGAGGAATGCCAAGTCCGGTAGATGCGTTGCCCTGCGGGTCGAGATCCACCAACAACACCGACTCACCATTGGCAGACAGCGCCGTGGCCAAGTTAATCGCCGTTGTGGTCTTGCCGACACCGCCTTTTTGGTTGGCGATCGAGATCACGCGCGGGGGCCGTGCGATCCCTCGCTGTACATCGGAGTCAGACTGGGGGTTCGACAACGGTAATCTCACTGATCCGGAGGATACTGGCGCTGGGGGCTGTGCGGCTGGGAAAGCGCTCTGCCCGCATGTGCCACCCAGCCGAGGCTGCCGTCAATTCAGCATCGGCATTCGCGCCCTTCAGGAACA
>CAINEA010000323.1 GCA_903847525.1 uncultured Acetobacteraceae bacterium
GCTATGATGCCGCGGCTTCTCTGGGCAGGCGTCCGCACCACGCCCATGCCATACCGGTTGCTCAAGCTGGCCGATATTTATGTTTGAGCGGGACAACGATCAGTCAAGAAAACTGGCTGAGAAAAGTGCGTAAACAGGAAGGACTTTACCCAGGCGATCATCCACCGCATCCAGGCCAGCTGACCCCATCCCCTACCGCAGCGCCTGCCGCATCCGCGGGTCCAGCGCATCGCGCAGCCCGTCGCCCAGCAGGTTCAGGCCCAGCACCAGCACCGAGATCACCATCCCCGGGTACATCGTCACCCACGGGGCCTCCACGATCGCATCCCGCCCGTCGGCGATGATGGCACCCAGCGTCGCCGTCGGCGGCGGCGGCCCGACGCCCACGAAGCTCAGCACCGCCTCGGCCAGGATGGCCAGCGCGAACACATAGGTTTGCTGCACCACCAGCGGCGCGACCGCGGCCGGCAGGATATGCCGCAGCAGCAGCCGCATCGGCCCCGCCCCGATGGCCCGCGCCGCCTCCACATATTCCTGTGCCGCCGCCACCAGCACCGCCCCGCGCACGATCCGCGCCGTGCGCGGCGTATAGGCGATGGCCAGCGCGATCATCACATTGACCTCGCTCGGCCCCAGCGTCGCCGCCAGCGCGATCGCCAGCAGCACGCCCGGAAACGCCATCAGCCCGTCCATCACCCGCATCAGCCAGCCATCCAGCCCACGCCACCAGCCGGCCGCCAGCCCGATCAGCCCGCCGGCGAACGCCGTGGCCAGCGCCACGCCGAACCCGATGCGCAGGCTGACCTGCGCCCCCCACAATATCCGCGACAACACATCCCGCCCGTAGCGATCGGTCCCCAGCCAATACATCTCGTTCGGCGCGCCCAGCCGGTAGCGGTAATTGTTCTTCACCGGATCGAACGGGGCCAGATACCCCGCCAGCAGCGCGGCCAGCGCGATCCCCCCAACAATAACCACGCCGATCAAAAACGACCGCCGCGCCAGCAGCGCAGACCATTTCATTTGCGACGTAACCGGGGATCGGCCCAAAGATACAGCAGGTCCACCAGCAGATTGACCAGCAGGAACACGATCGCCGTCATCAGCAGCCCGCCCTGCAGCACCGGCCAGTCCCGCCGCAGCACCGCCCCGATCACCAGCCGCCCCACCCCGGGCAGGCTGTACACTTGCTCGATCACCAGCGCCCCGCTCAACGCCAGCCCGAACCCGATCCCCACCACCGTCAGGATCGGCACCAGCGAAGCCGCCAGCACGTGCCGCGCATACACCCGCCGCTCCGTCAGTCCCTTCGCCCGCGCGGTGCGGATGAAATCCATCCCCGACACCTCCAGCGCCGCCGACCGCGTCATCCGCGCCACCGGCCCCAGCTGGGTCAGCGCCAGCGTGCCGGCCGGCAGGATCATGCTGCGCAGCCAGCCGACGGGATCCGCACCCAGCGCCACATACCCCCCGGTCGGCAGCCAGCCCAGCTTCACCCCCACCACCCAGATCAGCACCAGCCCCAGCCAGAAATCCGGCAAGGAAAGCCCGACCAGCGCCGTCCCCATCGTCGCCTGGTCCACCCACCGCCCCGATTGCGACGCCGCCAGCAGCCCCAGCGGAATCCCCACCAGGCATGCCAATGACAGCGACAATCCGGCCAGCGACAATGTCACCGGCAGCCGTTCCAGAATCGCCCCCATCACGCTCTGGTTCAGCAGCACGGACCGCCCGAGATCGGCATGCAGCAACCCGCCATACCATTGCGCCATCCGCGCCAGCGGCGGCAGGTCCAGCCCCAGTTCATGGCGCAGCCGCGCCACGTCCGCCGGTGTCGCCGACATGCCGAGCATCTCCGCCGCCATGTCGCCCGGCACCAGCAAGGTCAGGCCGAACGCAACCACCGAGATCACGATCAGTACCGGCACCGCCGCCAGGAGGCGCAGGGCGATCAGACGCAACAAATGAAAAAGTCCTCAGGCGAACCAGCAATCCCACATCCGGGGAATGCGATATGGCGCATAGCCCATCACATTGGCCCGCGTCGCCTGCACGATGCCGACATCCCCCACCTTCAGCGAGATCGCCTGCTCATACATGCGGTTCTGGAACTGCTTCACCGCCGCCCGCCGGTCCTCCAGCTTCAGTTCGGACGCCAATTTGGCATTGGCCTCCTCCAGCACCGGGTCTTCCTTGATCTGTACCTTCTGCCGCCCGGCGAAGAAGCCCACCACGTTGTACGGCCCCTCATACGGCTCGATTCCCATCATCAGCGGCCAGAGATTCCACCCCTCCGGCTTGCTGCGCGTCGCCATCACCGTCGGCCAGTCCATCACCGACAGCTTCACCTTCAACCCGATCGCCTTCAACTGCTCGCCCGCCACCGTGGCGGCATCCAGATGCGCCTTGAAGCTGCTGTCGGCGATGATCTGCAATTCCTCGCCGTTATAGCCGGCCGCCTGCAGGAATTTCTTCGCCTTCGCGGTATCCTGCTTGTAAGCATCCAGCCCGTCGATTCCCGGATAGTAGTTGGTGCCCGGATACTGCCAGGCCGGATCCATCCGGTACAGCCCGTCCGTGGCGATCGCCATGATCTCCTCCGGATCGATCGCCGCCTGCACCGCCCGGCGCAGATCCACATTGGCGGTCAGCCCCCAGTTGTTGTTCATCATCAGCGTCATGAACGCCCAGGGCAGCATCGGATAGGTCTTGATGTTCGCATCGTCCTTCAGCCGCTTCGCCGCCGCGACATCCAAGGCCTCCAGCACCTGCAACTCCCCGGTCTGCAACCCGGCGGTGCGCGCCCCGCCCTCCGGCATGAACCGGAACGTCACGCTGTCGAAATACGGCGTCTTGCGCCCGGTGAACCCGTCGCGTTTCTCGTAACTGGTGTTGGGCACATACGCATCGTTGCGCGCCACCTTCACATGGCTGTCCGGCCGGTATTCCACGAAGCGGAACGGTCCGGTGCCGATCATCGGCGCCTGTCCCGCCGGCTTGCCGCATTCCTCCTCCGGCATGATCACGAACGGTGCCCGCGGGCTGCTGATCGCCTCCAGCATTCCCGGGAACACCCGGCTGAGCTTCAGCACCAGCGTCTTGGAATCCGGCGTCTCGTACGCCGCCACCGGCTTCAGCACATCCGCCGACCCGCCGACGCGGGCATACCGCTCCATGCTCGCCTTCACATCCGCCGAGGTCAGGATCTTGCCGTTATGGAACTTCACCCCGGTGCGGATCGGGATCGTATAGGTCAGCCCGTCCGCTGCCATGTCGATCCCTTCGGCCAGTTCCGGCTTCGGGTTGCTCACCTCGTCGCGGGTGAACAGCGACTCATACACATGCAGCGTGATGTTGCGGCTGGCCTGCGCCGTGGTGGTCTGCGCATCCAGCGTCGGCGGCTGCGCCTGCTGCGCCATCACCACGTCGCCGCCCTTTCGCCCCGCATTTTGCGCCCCGGCGGACCGGATCAGCCCCGGCATCGGCAGGGAGGTTGCGGCCAGCAATCCTGCATTGAAGCTGCGACGGCGGATCATATCCGGTCTCCCTGCCTGTTGATGCCCACTCGGGATGCTGCGGCGATGCCAAGCCTCTTGGCAAGCACCTTGTCGCGGTGCAGGATTTTACCCTCAGTCATGCAGCGGAGAGGCTCGCCATGGTCGCCCTGGTAAACACCCTGACCTCCACCGAAGCCGAGCAGGAGGAATGGCGCCTGCGCTGCGACATGGCCGCCGTCTTCCGCATCGCCGCCCGCCTCGGCTGGAACGAGCAGATCGGCAACCACAACTCCCTGATGCTGCCGCAAGCCCGGCCGGACGATCCGCCCTTGTTCCTGATCAACCCGCGCGGCTACCTGTTCCAGGAACTCACCGCCAGTTCCCTGATCGTCTGCGGCCTCGATGGCAAGGTGCTGCGCGGCACCGGGGAGCTGCGCAAGGTCGCCTTCCACATCCACGCCCGCATCCACCTCCGCCGCCCCGAAGCCGCCTGCGTCATGCACGTCCACCCGCAATACCTCACCGCGATTTCGTTGCTGGAAAAGCCCGAACTCGCACTGTCGCACCACAACAACCTGATCCTGAACGACCGCCTCGTCGTCGACCTGGAAGGCGACCAGCCCGTCGGCGACAACCAGGAAGGCGACCGGATCGCCGATTTGATGGAAGGCAAATCCATCATGCTCATGGGCAGCCACGGCGTAACAATCGTCGGCCCCACCGTGGCGGATGCCTTCGACGAATTGTTCATCGCCGAACGCACCGCGATGTACCAGGTTACCGCCATGTCCACCGGCCAGCCTCTCCGGAAACTACCCGAGCAACTCCGCCGCCGCTGGAACGGCCCCTGGGGCGAGAAGGTGGATGCAAGGCTACACCTGGACGCCTGGCGCCGCGTGCTGGACCGCGAGGAGCCCGACTACGCAACATAAGCCCAAATTCCGTAGACCCCGTAGCAACCATTAAGATCGTTTCGTATTCGTGCCCCCTTCTCATCCATCTTGCCGCCGTGCTCGGTCAGGTCAAGGACGCTACGCGCCGCAAGCGCGGTCGCCTTCGGCGATCCTTGACCTGCCCTGCGCGCGACGGCGA